>NZ_LSZI01000007.1:0-70289 GCF_001647535.1 Acinetobacter sp. SFA
CCCATGTGAGAGTAAGTCATCGCCAGCTCATTATTCGAAACACCCCCGGTCTAAAGGCCGGGGGTGTTTTTTTAGGCCTGGAGTTTATAGTAAAATTAAATATAGTAAAAATAATATTCTGAATTTACTCAAGGTTATTTACTATTTTTAAACTAGCCTGATTGTGTTTTAATCGTTTAAAGCTTAAAACCTAGGAATCTGCGTGTTGGAGGTATTTGCACAGCTATGTGGCGGGATTGGTTTATTCCTGCTTGGCATGACTTTAATGACCGATAGTCTTAAAGATATTGCAGGTGAAACATTAAGACAGTGGTTAGGGCGGTTTACAGGTTCTCCTTTTAAAGCAATGATTTCAGGGATTGCTTTAACCTTGATAGTGCAATCTTCTACAGCCACAACTTTAGCAACTATTGGCTTTGTCAGCGCGGGAGTTCTTACTTTTTCGCAGGCCATTGGTGTCATTATTGGCGCCAATATCGGTACTACCAGTACGGGCTGGATGGTGGCTTTTCTGGGGTTAAAGTTTTCTATCGGGCAAATAGCTTTACCTCTGATTGCCATAGGTGCTTTACTTAAAATATTAGCCCATGGACGTACAGCACTCACCGGCCTGGCACTTGCAGGCTTTGGACTGATTTTCTTTGGAATTGACTTGCTTCAGGTCGCAATGTCAGGTGTCGCAGAGCATCTTGACCTTTCAGTTTTCTCCACCAAAAGCGTTGCTTCCAAATTATTGTTGGTACTTTTTGGTTTGATCATGACTGTGGTTTTACAGTCTTCCAGTGCTGCGATTACGGCGACACTTGCTGCATTGGCAAGTCAGGCCATTCAGCTTGATCAGGCTCTAATGCTCGTTATTGGCCAAAATGTTGGAACTGTCGCAACTGCAGTGCTCGCATCTTTTGGTGCAAATGCGAATGCAAAACGAACTGCTGCTGTGCATGTCTGTTTTAATGTCGTGAGTGCAATTTTTGCATTTTGTATTTTAGTTCCTTTATTTTTATGGTTTCATCAACCGCAGCATTTTTTATCCAGCTGGGATAATGTGGTAATTGTGGCTGCCTTTCATACTGCTTTTAGTGTATTTGGTGCCTTATTTTTTATGCCATTGATCGGGCCTTTTGAACGGCTGTTGGTTAAATATATTCCTGCACATGAAGATTCATTATTACAAGCTTTGGATGATGCCAGTTTGGCTGTACCTGCAGTAGCCATTAATACAGCAGAAAAAGTAATTTTTAAAACAATAGCAACCCAATATTTTTGGATACTCAAGGCCATCAAGTCGGCTGAACTGGTTTCGGCGAATGAATTAAAACAGCAGGATGAATTAATTTATAAGTTACAAGATTATTTAGAAAAAATTATTGTGCCGGAAAATAGTCAAGATCAAGCCCGGCTATTTAGCTTGTTGAGGATCCTGGTTTATCTAAAAGTATTACGTAGTGACCTAGAAAATCTGGAGTATGTTTTAAATATCCGAACCCAACCTGCAATCTATCAGATTGCCCTGGATTTTATCCAGATAGTAGAAAATGAAGGAAATATTCGGCTGGGCCTGTCTTCATCTGATGATCTTCAACAACTCTATATAGAGCTGGAAAATTTAAAGCAATGGAGTAAACAGCATCATGCTGAATTACGAGAAAAAATAAATAGTTATGCCTCTACTTATCAGCTGAATGCAGTCAAGACCTTGGAGTTGTTGGCTGCTCAGCGCTGGTTGGAACGCCTAATTTCACATAGTCTCCGTCTGGTGAATGTGCTAAAAGAGCGCCAACAATCTCTTAGGGTTGCTGAAGCTGACGACGAGCATGTTTAAGTGCAGATCTGAGACCTTCCTCTAGCGTCGGGTGGTAAAAAGGTTTGGCAAGGATTTGATGAATATCCTGATCGGCATCTATGGTCCAGGCAAGAAGATGGGCAAGATGTTCGGCTTGAGAACAGAACAGTTCTGCGCCTAATAATTTGCCTGATTTTTTATCAATATAAACTTCAATGCCTCCCTTATTTTCAGCAAGTACCAGTGCACGACCTTGATTTTCATAGGAGGCAAATCCTCGAATAAACTCAATATTTTGTTGTTCTAACTGTTTAAAACTTTGCCCGACAATAGCCATTTCTGGGTAACAAAATACGATTGCCAATGGGGTGAGCACTGGAATCGGTTTGACTTCAGGATAATTTAAACAGTTATGAACCACCTCTTTACCGGCATGAGCAGCCTCGTGTTGAATGGGGGCATCAGGGGCGGCATCACCCACTATAAATATTGGCATATCTGCGAGTTGTTTGGTTTTTTTATTAATGGGCAGTTTCTTTAGATCAGTAAAGCTCGGGTCTAACTGGTCTAAGCCCAAGCGATCCAGATTACTCTGACGTCCTGTAGCACCCAGAACATAGTCAACCTCAATACTTTGAACTTGATCATTTTCGGTAAAATCAATCTTAATGTGACTCGTCTGTTTTTTAACTTGGTCTGGTAAGATTTTAAACTTGATGTTGATTTCTTGACTGAGTTCTTTTTGGGCTAATGACTGTAAAGTAGGGCTGCTTAGAGCACCGACTTTCTGACTACGAGCAAACATCGTGGTTTTTACCCCCAGTCGTTGCATAGCCTGAGCCAATTCAATGGCAATCACGCCACTCCCGATCACTGCTAAAGACTTGGGTAATTGAGAAAGTTCAAAAATTTCGTCAGAACTTAAATATTTATTTCCTAATTCTTCCTTTAATGCTTTATCGATATGCGGTCGTGAACCCACTGCAATAATAAAACATTTAGCTTGATAAGACTGTCCATTAACTTCAACTGTATGAGAATCAATAAACTTCGCATGACCAGAAATTTTATGTGAATTATCCCATTGGTCTATGCCTTTCAAGGTTGCTCGAATAAAACGTTCTCTTAAGTGTTGTAGACGTTGCATGACGCTTGAAGTATTAACCGTAACATCCTGAAGTAAACCGAGATCTTTCGCAGATTGAATATCGTGCATACGATTTGCAGATGAGATCAGCAGTTTACTTGGCATACAGCCTACACGGGCACAGGTCGTATCCCACGGACCATCATTGATAATTAAAATATTTTTGGTGTATTTAATGGCTTCGTTATAAGCGCTGATGCCTGCAGTTCCGGCACCAATGATAATAAGGTCGTACATAAATTTTTTAATCTTAAATGTAATACTTTTAATCTAATATAAAAAAACCTCCTTTCGGAGGTTTTTTCAATTCGTTACATTTAATACTTAATTAGGCTTGGAGAAGTGAATTCTGTTACGACACCATTAGCCGTATTTTTAGATTGTCCTTCATATGTAATGCCATTAATAATATGTTTAAACTTCAATATCGAATCGGCAGCAGATTTTTTAAAGTTAAGAAGATTAGGTCCTTCTAGGTAAATACTCCCAACAAATTCTTTAGCATTCAGTGTTGGTACTTCATGCTCAACACGTGTACCGGCAATTGAAACGCTTGGTAAGTTCAGTGTTTCAATACCATTAAGAACTTTATAAGTACTTGGTAATACACCTAAAGTAGAATCGATAAGGAAATTAATAGGTTCGGCAAATGCAACATTAGTATTGTCATTTACTAAGGTATTAAAGCCTGAACCTGCTTCTGTTACATAGTATTCACTATTATCTGAGGTTTTAGGTACTTTATAGATGCTTAAAGCCCCCATTTCGGTGCCTACTGTTTCCCCGAGTTTAGTTACAGTTACTTTAAAATTACTAGTTTCATTATTAATGAGAATAAATCGTTTTTGTAAACCCTCAGCCTGTTCAAATGGATGTGAAAATGAACCAGCAATAGTAATATCTTGTAAGTCTTTTAATTTATTCTCATTTTCAAATACAAGTAGATATGTTTCACCATAATATGATTCTAAACTTGGAGTGATATCATCAGATTTTAAACGAATATTTGCTAGATCATCTCCAGTAATACGATCATTCTCATTAATATCGCCTTTATCAATAACAAAATCCCAAGAATCATAGTTAGATCCTAGTAATTGATTAATTTGATTTCCTTTAAAAATATAACAAGCACGAAAGTCAATTTTACTTTCTTCAAAGCATTTTTCTTTGCGGTTAGTCGCTTTAAAAGACTTAAAGTCAACATTCCGAATATCTTGTGAAATTTTCAATATACTTTGAGCATAAGCATCCAGTGCGTGATCGACATAGCCTTTTTGCTGAGGTTCGGCTTGGCCAAATAGTGATGCTGCCTCAACTTTGAGTGCATTGAATGTTTTTTGAGCATCTGCAGGCGTTATATTGTCATTGGGGCTAGGCTGATTTGATCCTGGGGCATTATTACTATCTGTATTGTAATATCCTTCGCTACCACCGCCCCCACATGCGGCTAAAAAACCTGATAAAGTGATAACAAGCACACTTTTATTAAACTTCATGTTTTACCCCAAAATAATTATTTACAAAAACTATAGTTATACTGTTTTAAGATTATCATAGATAAAAAATGGCGCAAAGAGCGCCATTAGTTTTTTTATAGGCTGACTTATAAGGGAGTTCCCACATTCACACCCACAGTCGGCTTCAAATTCATCGAGCTACAGCCTGTAAAAGCCAAACTACAACATACAATAATCAATAATTTATTCATGAATCAATCCTTGAGATTTAGCTTGGTTAAACAAAGCTGCTGAACGTGTACCACTACGGCAGACCATTAAAATAGGCTTTGGCAGCTCATTGTAATATCGGGCAAATTCCTCAATATTGGCCTGAGAAATATGACCACTTATTACTGGCTGATAAATCACACTGACTTGAGACTTTTCTGCAATCGAGCGTAATTGACTTACCGTAACGGCATTACCAGACTCCTGATCAGGGCGGTTTACAATCACGGATTTAAAACCCTGCTGAATCAATTGCTCAAACTTATCCAAGGTCATTTGACCGGTAACACTCACCGTCGCGGTCAGAGCACGACTCAAATTCTGCGCAGCAAAAACAGGTGAAGTACAGCTAAAACAGATTGCGAGTACTACACCTTTCCAAAATGACTTAGTCATCCAGCAAGTCCATCTGTTTTGCCAGTTGATATAAATTATTTGAGCGGTTTCCAGTACGGCAAAACATCAAGATTGGTTTGGGTAATTCATTATAATGATTGGCAAAAGTGCGGACATCAAGCTCGGTAATCTGACCGGCAACCACCGGCTGGAATACATAATCCAGACCTGCTGCACGTGCAGCCTCTTCGATTTGTGCACTGGTTGGCTGCTCAGAACCACCTTCCATATCTGGGCGGTTGTTGATAATCGATTTAAAACCTTTTTCAACTATTTGAGAGATATGTTCAGGACCAATTTGGCCAGTAAAGCCTACATTTTCGCTCATGATGTCACTCCATTATGTCATTTATCTAGATATGCTTTATGATAGCATTAAGCTGAAAACATGACGGCTTAGTTCTGAAAAATTTATAAATACGATTACAATTATAAAATAATGCAATGGAGCGCATATGTACGCTTATACAGTCGAACCACTGTATGTTAAAAGCGGTCAGGAAGTGATTGCTGCGGATTTTTATCATCCTCAACAGGTCGATAAACCGGCTGTGATCCTGATGGCCCATGGTCTGGCAGCTTTACGTCATTTTAAACTGGTGCAGTATGCACAGCGCTTTGCCAGTGCTGGCTATGCTGTGGTGCTGTTTGATTATCGCTATTGGGGCGGGAGTACAGGACGTCCACGTGAACTGGTATCTATTAATGCTCAGCTTGAAGACTGGCGGACTATGATCAGCCATTTAGAGGCACGTAAGTCGATTGACAGCAAAAGAATTGTACTTTGGGGCACTGCGTTAAGTGGCGGTCATGTACTGACACTTGCGGCAGAGCTTTCAAATATTCAGGCAGTAATGGCACAGGTACCGTTTGTTGATGGAGCAGAAAGTGCCAAACTTTATCCTTTGCAGCAATTGCCTAAAGCTCTGAAAATTTCCAGCCAAGACTACATGGGTGCCAAGATTGGTATGGCACCGAAAACCTTACCCGTAGTAGACCCTCATGAACTCTGTTTTATGCCAACCCAGGACAGTTATCAGGGATATATGTCCATCGTGAACCCGGATTATTACTGGAGTGGTCATATTCCTGCACGCGCATTCTTTAAACTGATGCGTTATCGTCCCATTCTGGAAGTACGTAAAATCACGATTCCAGTTCTGTTCATTGCAGCAAAACTGGATAGTCTGATTCCCATTGAATCCAGTCGGGGAACTGCCACCAATATTGCACCATTTGTACAATATCATGAGTGGAATATGCGACATTTTGATATTTATCATGGCGAATGGTTTGAAAAAGCAGTTTCGACCCAATTAGAATTCTTACATCAACATATTGGAGTGCGCTAGATGATTATTGTATGTCCGGAATGTCTGGCCAAAAACCGTGTTCCTGAAGAAAAACTAACCGCTAACCCTGCTTGTGGTCAATGTCATCAAGCATTGGTTCCATTGGCACCGATTGAATTGAATGAGCAGAATTTCAGCCAGTTTGTCACGCATAGTGATTTGCCGATCCTGATCGACCTATGGGCGGACTGGTGTGGGCCATGTAAAATGATGGCGCCGCACTTTACCAATGTTGCCAAACTCTATCCCAATGTGGTTTTTGCCAAAATTGATACAGAAGCAAATCCACGGCTAAGTGCAGCATTTAATGTACGCAGTATTCCGACGCTGGTTTTAATGAATAAAAGTAACGAAATTGCTAGAATAAGCGGTGCATTACGCTCAAGCGAGCTGCAAAAGTGGCTTGATCAGCAGTTAAATGCCCCATCCTAATTCACAAGCCTGGAGTTCAAGTGTCAGATTCTCATAATAAACCAGAGGGAATTCTTTCCCTGCAGACCATTGCGATGCCTGCGGATACCAACTGGAGTGGAGATGTATTTGGTGGCTGGATTGTTTCACAAATGGACTTGGCGGGAGCAATTCATGCAGAGCGCTTTAGTAAAGGACGCTGTGCGACAATTTCGATTAACCAGATGACCTTCTTGGTTCCGGTGAAAGTCGGTGATGTGATTAGCTGCTATACCAAAATTCTAAAGGTCGGCAATACCTCCATCCAGATGGAAATTGAAGTATGGGATAGCCATGACGACTCACGTCCGCCTGTACGCGTGACTGAAGGGGTATTTACCTTTGTGGCAGTGGATGTGAAGGGCAATAAACGTCCGATTCCAGAGGAAGCAAAACAGAAGTTTCTAGAATCTCAGCAGAAGTCATAATTCGTCTCATAAAAATCCCAGATTAATGATCTGGGATTCTTTTGTCTGTATTGCTATCAGGTCTGCTTCAATTGCTTTTTGGAAATCCAGGCCCAGAGCATCTCGCATTGAATGGGTGCTTCCCCCGATTCATCACTTACCATAACTTGAACCAGTGTTTCACCTTTGTCTGAACTTTGCATAAGCTGTTGCTGTTCAGCAGTCAAGGTAGCAACTGCCGTCAGGGCACCTTTGGTCGGACGTTTAAAGTCTACTTTTAGACTTTTAATCAAAACCACTGCGCTATCTGGTACATTCATTGCGGTTACAAACCCGGTTGCTGTTTCTGCCAGCAGGGCCATTGCACATGCATGAATTTGTCCAATATGGTTCTGCATGGCTTTATGATTGGCCATACTGACTACCACTTTGGACGCACTCATTTCCTCATAACGAATCTTGGCAGAGCCGACCATCGGGACCACCCGGCCAAAAGTTTTACTTAACAAAGCAGTACGAATACCTTGCGGTAATCGTGCAGTGGCTTTGACTAATCTGGCTAATCGGTTGTTCTTTGCCATAATTCCTTCTACAGACGTTGCTGACTTAGTCTTTAAAGTTATTAAACTGTAAAGGCAGACCGAATTGCTGTTCTTTCAGGTATGCCATCACTTGCTGCAAGGTATCGCGTTTTTTGTCAGTCACACGAATCTTGTCGCCCTGAATAGAAGATTGCACTTTAATGCCACTTTCTTTAATGGCCTTATTAATTTTTTTTGCAGTATCAGAGTCAAGACCATCTTTAAGCTTGATCACCTGAATCACATTTTTGCCTGAAGCGGTCATTTTTTGTGGATCAAGTGCCTGAATGTCAATCTTACGTTTGAAGAAATGGTTTTCCAGCATGTTATATACCTGTTCACACTGAAAATCACTTTCTGTACTGATTTTGATTTCCTTGTTTTTTTCATTCAGTTCAATAGAAACGTCCTGACCACGGAAATCAAAGCGGGTTGCAATCTCTTTTTGGGTATTTTGAACTGCATGATTTACTTCAAAAATTTCTAATTCAGAAACAATATCGAAAGAAGGCATAGTTTAGACCTTTACAAAGGGAAAGAATATCTGAGATGCTAGGGATGTTTTCTTCATTTGCCAAGTGTTGTTTACATCAAAGGAGTGCACAATGATCCGTAAACAAGAAATTACAACATTTGAGTTCCCAGAAAATGCCATTATCTGGGATGTACGCGATGCAAGTGCTTTTGCTGAAGCACACGTGAAAGGGGCGGTAAATCAGCCCATTAACGATCTTTCAGCAGATAGCCTGACTCAGGTGTCAGCGGATCAACCGATTTATATTTTATGTGGTGGTGGGAGTAAAGCTCCACGTGCAGCTGAAAAATTAGAGGGTTTTGACAGCTCACGTGAATACGTCATTCTGATGGGTGGTACTCGTGCCGCTCGTGATGCCGGTATGCCGCTGGAGCAAGGTGCCTAATAACCTTGTGAAAAAAAGCGCCGTCAGGCGCTTTTTTAATGGGGGTAATATTTTTCCCTCTCTCATAGGGAGAGGGAACACCTTTAAAATAGGATTCTATATTTGAGGTTTTAAATACGGTTTTTTCATTTTCACTTTCTTTTGAAAACGGGTCACGCTGAGTTTTTTCACTACATGAGATGGAACCAGACAGGCTTCTCCCAGAATCTGGGCGGCCAAGATTTCACTACAGAGTGGTGCAAACAGAAAGCCTTTAGACCCGAGACCAGCAAAGCTATAAACTTCCTCATCTACTTTCATTTTACCGAGTAAAGGGAAATAATCCTGACTTTGCGCACGTAGCGATGCACGGCCTTGCCAAGTCTCGATGGAAGGAAGAGATTTCGCATATTCAGGAAAGACACCATGGATAAGTTCATAATTATGCATATGATCTTCTGCTAATACCTCTGTATCATCCCGGCCTGGATAAAACGAAGCCCCGAGAATGAGTTGGTCGGCATTGAGTTGCATACAGTAGCCGCCATAGCTATAGGCAGTATTTTGACTTAAAGGCTGGGCTTGATTATTTACCCAGCTGACTTGTCCGCGAATCGGTTTCAGGGGAGGATGATCTGCAAAAAACTGCTGGGTTTCTCGTGCAGTACAGACAATCACATGATCAAACTTGCCTAAAGATTGCTGATCTACAAATAACTCAGGTTGTATAGTCGTTTCAAGATGGCTAATTTGGGCCTGTTGATATTGAATATGAGGATGCTGCAAAATTTCATCACGTAACTGATGCGGTGAAACCGCGCCAGCTGCTAACAGTTTTAAACTTGGAAATGCAGTTTGTATCTCCTGATCTTTTACTGTTTGTGTAGCCAGAATTCCTTCGGGATATTCGTCTGCCAATCCTAAAAGCTGTTCAGGATTTTTTAAGGCGAGTTGATTGACCTGAATCGGGCGGAAAGCCTTAAATTTCCGATAATGATTTAAGGCATGTTGCCAAGACAAGGTCATCAAATGTTCAGCACTTTGCTCAACCGGACAGAGTTTGGGATTGAGCAAGGCCAGTGGATTGCCAGAACCTCCGGAGAGAGGCGCCGACCGGTCGTAAATCGTGACTTGATGACCACGTTGAGCGAATGCCCATGCCGTACTCAAACCTGCGATTCCTGCGCCAATCACAGCGATCTGGCGAGGCCTGGCGTTTATCTCTAAAGCTGACTCAGTTTTTTTTTGCGCACTTTCCTGAGTTGAATATGGGGTACTTTCTTCAGTCGGATTCCAGATTGCTTTCAACATTTCACGTTTATGGCCAAAACCACGTGGACGGGAAATTGAAATCCCGTGATTTTTTAAGCCACGCTTTAAGACACCCGCGACACTAAAAGAGGCAAATGTCGTTCCGGTTTCTGACAAGCGCACAATATGGTTTAAGACATTTTCTTCCCACATATCCGGATTACAGGAAGGCGCAAAGCCATCCAGAAACCAGGCATTCACCGCTGCAGTTTTTTCAATGACCGGGAAGATATCGTGGGCATCGCCTAGCCATAGATCCAGACTGAAACGTTCTTCAGGAAAACTGAGTCGATGACAGCCAGCAATTGGCATTGGATATTGAGAAATCAGCTGATCAGCCAAAGGTTTTAACTCAGGCCAGGCATTCAGGGCACGGATCAGATCTGCTTTAGAGAGCGGAAATTTTTCCACTGAAATGGCATGCAAATGACTGTGATTATCCGGACGCACCTGTTGCCAGAGCTGCCACAGGGCCAGAATATTTAAACCAGTACCAAAACCCGTTTCACCGACACAGAAATATTCAAAAGGTTTTAGGTTTGTCAGGCGAGTGCTGAGATCATTGCCATTTAAAAAGACATGCAGGGTTTCCAGCAGGCCATTGTCTTTGGAAAAATACACATCACCAAATTGCTTGGATACAGGCACATCGATGCCATCCACCAATTGCCAGTCCAGATCGGCAGTTTGAATTGCGTGCGACAAAACGGTTACAACCTTAAAGATATCGGGAAGAACTATAGCTTACCACTGACGGCGGCGTTTGGTATAAACATAGCTCGCTATCAGGAAGCCCAGCAGTACACCTACTGCCAATGTTGCTGCGCCGTAGAGGAACATCTGGGCACTACGTTCACTTTGTAGTACCTGTACCTGAACGCCCAAGTTATCATTCTTGAGCTGTAATTCCTGGTTTTGCGATAGGGCATCCAGATTGGCTTTTTCCAGTTGCTCTAAACGGGTGGCCTGATCTTTGACCAAGGCTTTTACTTTGGCATCTTGCTGGGCTTTTAGCTTGGCGATTTCTTCTGCGGTTAACGGTTTATTTTCAGCAGGTGGCACCGGCTGGGCAGAAGTTGCTACTGCAGGAATAATGGCAGGTTTTGGCGGCGACTGGTTTGGTGCAGTCGCTGCTGTCGCTCGAGATGGTGCTGTCTGATTTTCCGGAGCCACAGGAGCAGGCGTAACTTCGACTGCCCATAATGGAGAAATCATGAAACATAGGCCAATGATACTGGCAGTAACAACACGCATGGACCTTATCCTTGAGGAAATGCTTTATTAAATGGTTTGACATCGATATGTTCGTACACACCTTCTTTTAAAAATGGCTCATCCTGTAACCATGTATCCAGTGCTTCACGACTGTCAAAATCGACAATAATGGTACTGCCGTAAAAACCGGCTTGTGGATTGGCCGGATCTTTAGGCATGGCACCTGCAACAATCAGGCGACCTTCAGCATTTAAATGTTCCAGACGTTCAAGATGTTGTGGGCGAATCGCGAGGCGTTTTTCCACTGTACCTTCCCGATCGGTACAGCTAACGACGAATAATGGCATGATGACTCTCAATCGTTTGTAGTTGGACTTATTCAGCGGTCTTAAAGTATTTGCGCAATACAATAAACTGAATAATGATAAAGGAAAACATCACGATCATGTCACCGAATGCGGTAAATTCGCCCCAATATTTTCCATCCATCCACAAATAGGCGAAAAAGGTATGCAGAAATGACATCAGCACAAACATCGCCACCCAGGCATAGTTCAATTTAACCCAGCCTTTTTCGCTTAGGTTGAATACCGGACCAAACAGACGCTGAATCAATGGCTTTTTATCCTTGCTAAACCAAGGGGATAATAAAAAGGCACCGGCAAAGACCAGATTCAGTAATACCGCTTTTAAACGGATATAGAAATCATCGCTGAGCATCAGGGTAATGCCACCAAAAATCACGGTCATAAACAAGACAATCCATTGCTGCTTGTCCAGGCGGAATTTTTGCATGACAAATAACGCACCATAGACGACCAGCATGGAAATAATCAGACCTGTGGTTGCAACAAGAATATTATTATTGTCGACACCCCCCGCAGAACCGATCAATTGCAGCAATTGATGGTCAGTGTCTTTTGGATCTACAGTTTTATATAAATAAAAGAAAATAATGAGTGGCACAAAGTCTAAAAGTGCTTTCATGTTAGAGTATCTAAATCTGATCAAATAAATGTCATAGTATAGAGATGCACGGCGTAGATTTACATACACATAGTAATATTTCTGATGGAACTTTCAGTCCTCAGCAACTGGTCGAAGCGGCTGTGGAAAAACTCATCCATACTTTGGCACTGACCGATCATGACACCATGGACGGTTTGGTATTGGCGGAGGAAGCTGCCAAAAATCATGAGATTAAGATTATCTCCGGCGTAGAGATATCCAGCCAGTGGTCGCGGCCTGCGACCAAAAAAAACTATGGTGTGCATATTGTGGCACTTAATATCCAGAAGCCTGAGCCGTTACAAAAAGCCCTCAATCAGCAAAAGAAAATCCGGGCTGAACGTTCTAAGCAAATCTGTGATCTGCTGCTTCCTTTAATTGGGGAGGATATTTATGCTGATGTACTGACCAAAGTGGAGAATATCCCTGATCGGGTGACACGAACGCATATTGCCAAAACACTGGTAGAAAAGGGTATTGTGACCCGGCCGCAACAGGCCTTTGATAAATATATCAAGGAAGGCAAAAAGGCCTATGTCAAATTTGATGGCTTGAGTCTTGAAGAAACGATTCAGGTGATTCATGCAAGTGGCGGTTTTGCAGTACTGGCACATCCGACCAAATATGATTTATCTGCGACCAATATCCGTTATCTGATCGAGATCTTTGCCAAGTTTGGTGGAGATGCGGTGGAACTGCCACCGGCGATTGAGCCAAGTTCCACCCGGCAGATGGTAGATCGAATGATTGCAGAACATGGTCTGAAAGTTTCGATTGGTAGCGATTTTCATGGCGACCATATGCCTTGGATTAAACTGGGTAATGTCCCGAGCCTGAAACCGGGTCAGATCGGGATTTGGGAGAGTTTTACCTAGGGATTTCTTTATTTTGATCTTCTTTATTTGTAAGGAGAGTTAGCTATCACTGATAGCAAAGGATGAGTGAGGCTAATCTTTTAAAGCAAATTATGATCTTTGGCCTGAATTGGTGGAGGTGTTGGTTTGCCCAAAGTTCCTAACAGTTCAATTTCAATGGTACGTACCATCGAGTCCAGTGGCAAGTCATTGCTCTGGGTACCAAAGGGCTCTTCAATTTCCGAACTTAAAGCATCTAATCCTAAAAAGGTATAGGCCAAAATGCCGACCAGAAAAGGCGTAAACAGACCGAGCGTTGAACCCAGACTAAAAGGCAAAATAAAACAGAAAAAATACACGGTGCGGTTGAGCAAGACTGAATAGGCAAAAGGCAAAGGCGTCGTCGCAATCCGGTCACAACCAGTTTGGACAATACTCAGTTCTGCTACATGATTATTCATCTGCATATAGATGATGTCGGAAATTTCACCTTCTTTAAGTGCCTGCATCAACTCCCACTGAATCAGACTTAAAGTATATTGCGCTGCATTTGCCTGCTGATAGAGTTGGGTCACAGCCTGTTGGCTCATGCCACTGGTTTCTACCAGCTCAGTCGGATTGGCTGTCTGGTGGCGAAGGCGATCACGGAGTACATTGGCAAAGACAATCACATGCTGAATCACACGTTCCCGACGACCTTGAGACAGCATCCGGCAATCACGGTCAAAGTGGCGTGAATTAGCAATCAAAATGCCCCAAAGTTTACGCGCTTCCCACCAGCGGTCATAACAGGCCGAGTTTTTAAATCCGAGAAAAATCGACAGTACTACCCCAATCAGGGTAAAGCCGACCAGCGGTAATTCTGGAAAATGAAAATAGCCAATATGTGACAAGCCACCGATGATGGCCGAAATCAGCATGACCACGCCCAAAGGTGGCAAAACTTTAGGCAAAATCGTCCCTCGCCAGGAAAACAGCAGTTTAAAAACACTCGGCTGGTCACGTACGATCATTTATTAGAATCATCACAATTTTTCCATGATCTTGTTGAGTTGTGCCTGCTTTGTCAAGTGCTATTCAATACTGTACTTCCGGTTTGATGAGTTGCTGTTCCGCAAAGGAAAAACTGCCTTCCAAGGCGATAATACAATGGTCAATCAGATGGATATCTACCAGTTGGCAGGCCTGCTGAATCTGACGGGTCAATGCCAGGTCAGCCTTGGACGGAGAGGGCCGGCCCAGCGGATGATTATGCGCAATGACAATTGAGGTCGCCTGCTGGCTAATGGCATAACGCAATAACTGATTAATGGAAATATCACATGCATTGATTGATCCATAAAACAGTTTTTTAAATGCAATTTTTCTTAAACTGGCATCCAGACACAGCACAGAGAATACTTCCTGTGTTTCACCGAGCAGTTCAAAGCGTAAATAGTCTCTCAAGCGCTTGGAATTGGTAAGTTCCAGTGCATCCTGCTTGAGGTGTTCGGCAATATAACGTCGTCCAAGTTCCTTGACAGCCATCAGCTGCGTGTATTTGCTGATGCCCATACCATGAAACTGACTGACTTCCTGTAAAGGGGCATCGAGTAGAGCAGTCAAATGACCAAAATGCTGAATCAGCAAACGCGCCAGATCAACTGCCGAATGTTGCTGTGAACCTGAACGTAGAAATATGGCCAGTAGCTCGGCATCGGATAGACTCTCAGCCCCATATTGAATCAAACGTTCCCGCGGCCGCTCTTGCTCCGGCCAGTTTTTAATAGAAAATTGCATGATGATTATACTTTTTTATTATGAATTATCAGTTTTCCCGCAAGCCGATCTCTTGGGAATGCGATTATTTAATGCTATTGTGAGCCTCACTGCAACAGCAAGGTAATCTGTTTGTGAGCTTTGATCTAAGTGTAATTCCCCATAAAAATATCATTCTGGCCGTCACTGGCGGTATTGCCGCCTATAAAAGTGCGATTTTGGTCCGCCGTTTGAAAGATGCCGGCTTTGATGTGCGAGTGGTAATGACCCATGGTGCACAGGCTTTTATTACACCTTTGACCTTCCAGGCCTTATCGGGCAATCCCGTGCATACCGAATTACTGGATCCTGAAGCAGAAGCTGGAATGGGGCATATCGAGCTGGCGCGTTGGGCTGACCTGTTGCTGGTAGCGCCTGCCAGTTGTGACACACTGGCAAAATTTGCTGCAGGTCTGGCAGATGATCTGCTCAGTACTTTATATCTGGCAACAAAAGCGCCGGTCTGGGTGGCGCCAGCCATGAACCAGCAAATGTGGGCGGCGAAAGCAACGCAGCGCAATCTTGCGACACTGATCGAAGATGGTGTGCATGTGATCATGCCGAATGCTGGTTCACAGGCCTGTGGGGATGTAGGTTTGGGCCGTATGCCTGAACCGGAAGATTTAGCCGGACAGGTGACTGAATATTTTCATAAAGCCCAACGTGCGATTGCGGAAAAATTTGGCTTGCTTGCGGGTAAACAAGTCACGATTACCGCAGGCCCAACCCGCGAAGCGATTGATCCGGTACGTTATATTTCCAATCACAGTACCGGGAAAATGGGCTTTGCACTGGCTGCAGCCTGTTATGCGGCAGGAGCGAATGTGACCCTGATTGCAGGGCCGGTCAGTCTGGATACGCCGAATGGCGTAAAACGTAAAAATGTCTCTTCTGCCGTACAAATGCTGAATGAAAGCATGCACATGCTGGAGCAGGGTTGTGACATTTTTATTGCCACCGCTGCGGTAGCCGATTATCGTGTGGCACAGGTTGCCGAACATAAAATCAAGAAAGCCGGAGATGAACTGAATGTGGCGCTGGTCAAAAATCCGGATATTGTTGCCACTATAGCCCAACAGGAAAAACGTCCGTTTATGGTCGGTTTTGCTGCAGAAACCCGCAATATTGAAGAATATGCTGCCGGAAAGCTGGTGGCTAAAAAGCTGGATATGATTGCCTGCAATGACGTTTCACGTGCTGATATCGGTTTTGCTTCAGATGAAAATGCCATGACGGTATTTTTTGCCGAGCATTACCAGCTGGAAAAACGTGATCTGGAAAAAGCCTCCAAGCAGGAAATTGCCCAGCAGCTGGTTGAAGCGATTCATGATGCCCTGCATCACGATCCCCTGGCAGAAGATGATTTCTAGACTGAATCAATATGAGAAAATTAAAAAAGCCCTGAGATGATCAGGGCTTTTTTAGATTATGCCTACTATTTAGTTAAATATCATCAAATTGGTTTCAAAATAGGCTGACTTTATAGACCAAGGATTTATATATTGTTTTATGGGAAAAAGTATAAAATAGATCACAGAATAAACCAAAGATAAAAAATGTGACACAGATAGAATGTGGTTGGAAACAACAAGGAGGGGGCGATATGAAAAAAATCATGATGTTATGGGTGATCGCCTGCCTGGCCGGATGCAGTTACTTTGTATCAATTGATGAGCTGGCCAGAAATATTCAGGAACAGATACAGCGGGAATTTAATGCTAATCCTGACTATCAGCATTATCGTCTCACTGTGCGGAATGTAAAAATTGTCCATCGCCAAGGCAATGAGTTTGAGGCAGTTTCACAACTGAACTATCAGGGGCATGAATATCCCGTTAATGTCAAAATTATCAAGGTTAATGGCGGCTATAGCTGGTCCATTGAAGATGATGCTTTTGCCTTCATTGATGAAATCGAAATTGAAAAATATCGCCAGCAGTTAGATCGTGAACTGGAGCAACTGTCTGCATCTCTAGACGATCTGGAATCTGTAGAAGAACCGGTAAGAGTTGAACTAAGCTCAAATATACGTCCAGCAATAGAGCCTGTGGTACAGGCAGCCTCTTATGATGAGGAGCCGATCCCCGTCGGTAATATTACGGCGTATACGCACTGATCAATGCGTCATCTTTATAAAAAAGCACCGATAACCGGTGCTTTTTGTTTTTTAAGATTCAATCTGCTGATGTTCACGTACGTAATCTTCAGTACGCTGCATCGCTTCCTGAATATTAAACAGGGCAGTTTCTACATCTTTCAAGGTTTTTGCATTCCCACCGCTTAGCGCTTGACGCCATTTGCGTGCGCCTGGCAAATTCTGGAACAGGCCCAGAATATGACGGGTAATAATGGATAAAGGTGCGCCTTCTGCCATACGCTGGGCAATATAAGGCAACATCTGCTGCATAATGTCAAAACGGTCTGGTGCATCCAGATTCCACAATTGTCCCAGTTCTGCCAGCAAATAAGGATTGTGATAAGCTTCACGGCCAATCATCACGCCATCAACATGTTTGAGGTGTTCCTGCGTCTCGGCATAGGTTTTAATTCCGCCGTTGATCTCGATAAGCAGATCAGGACGATCCTGTTTTAAACGGTAGACATCTTCATAGCGCAGTGGTGGCACATCACGGTTTTCTTTAGGCGACAGACCTTTTAATAAAGCAATGCGTGCATGCACAATAAAATTGTTGCAGCCGGTTTTAGCCACAGTATCGACAAAATGTAGCATCTCTTCATAAGATTGCATGTCATCAATCCCGATCCGATGTTTTACCGTTACTGGGATCTCCACTGCATGACGCATTGCATCAATACATTCTGCCACTAGATCAGGTTCTGCCATTAGACAGGCACCAATTTTATTATTCTGCACCCGGTCACTCGGGCAACCTACATTTAAATTAATTTCGTTATAACCCCAATCCTGGGCCATTTTGCTGCAGGTTGCCAAGTCTTGCGGATTTGAGCCACCTAGCTGTAAAACGATCGGATATTCTTCCTGATTGAAATCCAGGTGTCGTTTGGCATCACCATGAATGATGGCACCCGTTGTCACCATTTCAGTGTACATAATGATATTCGGGTTAAACAGACGGGCAAAGAAACGATAGTCCTTAGTCGTCCAGTCCATCATCGGTGCGACACTGATTCGTGGAGATTGAGCAGTTTCAATGGGGTTGGTGAGAGTCATTAAAAAATCATGCCTTTAATCATGGTGGTGCAATCTGCGGAAAATCTATATTTAGCCAGAGTACGCAATTTGCATGTAGCGCCAAATTTTACACCATAATGAAAAAATAATTCATGTTATAAATTGATCAAGAAGGTTGATGCTAAAAAAGAGCATTGAAAGGTGCGGGTTTAAAACCATGACAATATTGGAATGAATCGGAAACGAAGTCTTTTTTAGAGAAAAACAAGAAAGTAAACAGATTTGGCCTGCTCAGTCTATAAATATAGAAAAATAGGAAAAGCCAGTATCATGATGAAGCCCTAAAAGATCAGTGAGATCTTTTAGGGCAGAGGTGGAATATTTACTTTGCTAATTTATATTCATACTGTTCGTACTTAACAAGAATGATCAGCTATTCATTAAAAAAGAAATCTGCCAAGGTAGGGGAATAAACCCAGATATGGCTTCAGTTCCTTCATTTGAATATTATTTTTTCTTTTTACCTTCTTTTTTGTATTCCTCATAAGCTTCAGCAGCCAGATTGCTTAAAGACATGCCTATCGCAGCATATTGATATTCATTCAGGTTTGCCAAGGATGCACGGGCTGAAGGATGTTGAACACCAAAGCCGGAACCAGGCAGAAGCACTACACCGGTTTCATCTGCGACCCGGAACAACAGTTCAGTCGGATTTTTGTTTTTCATGATCCAGTCTGCAAAGTCATCACCATACAAAGTACGTGCAGTATTTTCCAGGTTTACCAAGGTGTAATAATCCACACTATTTGGATCTTGTGGAACGTCTACTCCTAATTGGCGATACAATGCTGCATCCCGTTCACGTACAACTGATTGAACCGCTTTTTTATAATTTTGACGTGAATCCATCATATTAAACAAGGCGAAAAGAACCATCTGTACCTGTTGAGGTGTCGATAAGCCAGCAGTGTGATTTAAGGCTACATTTCGGCTATCTGCTACCATCCGGTCAATAAGTTTGATACTTCCAGGATCCGTGGTAATGGATGAATAGCGTTCTGCAAGTTCCTCCTTATCCTTCTTGGAAAGTGCTGCAATTTTTTGATCCAGAATATTATTTTTGGTGAGTGCAATGATACCAAGACGCCAGCCTGTTGCGCCAAAATATTTCGAGAAGGAATAAACCAGAATGGTGTTATCAGGACACAGTGCAAATAATGATGTGAAGTTATCGGCAAATGTTCCATACACGTCATCAGTCAGAATAATCAGGTCAGGACGTTTCTTGACAATATCTGCGATGATGGCCAGTCCTTCATCATTTATTTTCACGGAAGGAGGGTTACTTGGGTTAACCAGAAAGAATGCCTTAATAGACGGATCCTCTAATTTACGCAATTCAGATTCCGGATACTGCCAGTTAAGCGCTGGATCAGCCTGAATCATCACTTCTTCAAGCTGATAATCGTTAAGTTTAGGAATTTCGATATAGGGAGTGAAAATAGGCGCACCTAGGGCAATGCGGTCACCATAGGAAATAATTTTATTTTCTTTTAAAGAGTTAAAGATGTAGGCCATTGCAGCAGTACCACCTTCCACTGCAAACAGGTCCAGTCCTTCCTTAGGCATACTTTGTACGCCCATCTCTCGAAGTACATATTCTTTAATGATTTTTTCACTGATTCTCAGCATCCGGTCAGGCACAGGATAATTACATCCTAAAACACCTTCTACCATTTCAAGCAAAAAAGCGTCCGGATCCAGTCCCAGTTGGTCACGTACATACGAAATCGCTTTACCCAAGAAAACCACACCTGGTTTATCGCGATTTGCCAGGATAAATTGTTCAAAGCGCGACTGTAATCCTTGTGAACGTGGAAATCCACCTAGGCCTTCAGGCATATATGAAAATGAAAATTCTGATTCAGTAGCAGCAAATAAACCGAGTTGAAAAAAGGCACGCCGTGGCACAGTCGCAAGAAAATTTGGATTACCGCGACCGGCATTCAGCATCATGCGATCCGTTCGGCTGGTTGCCAATGCAATTAGTTCATCTTTAAGTTCAAATGGACTGAGTTTTGAGTATTTTGAATAATCAACGTTTCCCATGGGGAATCTCCAAAATTATTGTAAGCTGGATCAAATTAAAATTTATTTGTGTATTTAAGCCAGCGCCACAATGAGTGGACCAAGCAAGGTTAAAAACACATTGGCTAATGCATAAGTAATGGCAAATGGAACTGTTGGAATAGAGTTTCCGGCTTTATCCAAAACCGCACCAAAAGCAGGGTTGGCACTTCGGGCACCTGATAATGCTCCGGCCATTACTGCGACGTTGTCATAACGCAGGACATAGCGGGCAAAAAACATGGAGAGAATGAGTGGGACCACTGTTATCACGACTCCAATCATAAACAGGGATAGGCCACTTTGCATAATCGTATGATAGGCCTGCAAGCCAGATTCCAGACCTACGGCCGCCACGAAACCGGCCAGACCTAAATCTTTGAGAATTTGAGAGGCAGCCAGAGGCATATTGCCTCGTGTCTGATTGCGGCTATGCAGCCAGCCAAACAATAAACCGGATAAAAGTGCTCCTCCGCCTGCACCTAGCGTTAACGGCATGTTGCTAATACGGATAACAATTAAACCGATTAACAGACCAACAACCAAACCTAGGCCATGGAAAACCCAATCTGTTTTTATGCTTTGGGATATAGCACGACCACCCTCTTTGACCATCCGGTCAAGATCATTTTTTGTACCATAGACAGTAATGACATCTCCTTTACGAAGAACAGTATTATCATCCATGGGTACTGATTCATTATTTCTTTTAATTCCAATCACATAAACACCATGTTTTAGATACTCTGGGGTGTTAGCCCTCACATCTCCTAAGGTGCGATTGATGTATTTGGAGTTTCTGAGAATCATATCTGTGGTAGACATGACTATTTCCATGCCTTCGGAGGATTCCAGTTCAGTCCCGATATGTTGAGCAATTGAAACAACACCGGCTCTACGACCAATCACCAGAATAATATCATCTGTCTCGAGCTTGGTTTCTAGAGAGGCATCGATAAATTGAGTGCCGCGTTTAATCCGTTCAATGGTAATGTTGGGGATTTTTGACTGAAGCTCTGCAATTGTTTGTCCTGAGGCCTGCTGGACTCTATAAATACGCCCAACAATTTCAGGCATGGCCGGTTCCTGCCCAGGCGCCAGTTGATAAGCACCTTTGAGCTGTTCAGCTTGAGCCTTGAGCGCATCATCACGAATACTACGGCCCATAAATTTTGGCACGGTGCTTGCGCAGATAATGATGGCACCGAGTGACCCAAAAATATAGGTTAATGCATATCCAACCGCGACATTTGACTGAAGCTTCTGGATCTCGGCAGCAGGCAAGTCGAGACGGGAAATTGCATCGCCTGCTGTACCAATAATTGCCGACTGGGTCAGTCCGCCTGATGCCAGACCTGCTGCCATCCCTTTATCTAGATGGAAGATTTTTGCCATGATGAGCACGGTAGCCAGTCCGCAAACTGCCAAAAATACCGCTAACAGAACTTCTTTCATAGATTTTGGTCCCAGCGATTTGAAAAATTGGGGACCACTTTCAAAACCGACTGCATAAATAAACACTGCGAAGAGTATGGCTTTGACGCCATTATCAACAGTTACACCAATAAGACTGAGTACAGCGGCAGCAAGCAATGAGCCAGCAACGCCGCCAAGCTGGAATTTACCGAATCGAAATTTACCAATCCAAAAGCCTATTGCCAAAGATAAAAACAATAGAATTGAAGGGCTTTGACTTAATTCATTTTGTATCCATTCCATCATTTTATAGACTCACTATAAATTGTGTTAATTGATCTATTTTTTTTGATTTGATATATTTTTGTGACTTTATAAAAATATTATGCTTGATTGAGAAAAATGCAAATCATGTTCTTTAATATTGAACTTAATTTAATCAAATATTTAGTGTTTATAATATTTTTTTTAAAGAAGTTTTTGAGGGTTAGTTACATTTTGGAACAAAATATGATTTTTATTTAAGTCTATATTTTATTTAATGAAAATATTGTTTTATTTAAACTTGGTTTTATTTAATTTTTTTAAAACTTTGTAATTAATAGTCTTTTTTTAAAAGTGTTTTAAGGTCAATATGTTATTTTTCACATATTAAAGAGTAATTGTTACTATATATTTAATCCTGGTATTATTTGGAATTTAAAAATAATTTATTTTTAATGAATATTAACTTAAATATTCATTAATTTTAATTCTTGGTGTAATGTGGTTTTCTTATATTAGGTTTTAATTTTTATATTAAATTGTGGTGTGTATTTTTGATATTATAACCGTTTATTTTATTGTGACGAAAATAATATAATGTGGGGTTGGATTAATTCCTGAGCTATTTGCTTTAAATAATGGGCTTTTGAAAATATTAATTGAATAAGCCTATATAGATCTCACGCTCAAAAATCAGTTTACAACCTTATTTATTTTTCATTTTTAATACACTTTCCATTCACTCTTTTTCGGCAAAGAGGCAAAAACTAATGCCTTGGCACCTGGTAGGTACGGTTGATGTACTCGTACTGAATTGCAGATATTAAAAAAAAGAGGGGGAGGAAAATAAAATTAAAAAAACAAGCCCAGTAGGGCGAGCTTCCTGTTGAGCTCTGCCAATGTCAGCTAAAAATGAAATTGGAATTCCCAGTCATTTCTCAGTGGTATATTTTGATAGTGAGAGAGGAATAAAAAAACGCTATAAATAAGGAGAACAATGATGCTGTTACTGGAGGAAATTTACAAAAGCTATAAAGCACAAAATTCGGCACATTTTAATTTAAGAATTCATCGTGGAGTGGGCTGGTTTAAAAAATCACTGGAGCTGGATCGAGATCTGGATTTTAAATTTATCAGCCTGTGGATCAGCTTTCAGTCTATTTATGCAGAGGAGGGCGATCTGATTCAGGAACAAGACAAGTTACATCAATTTTTAGAAATACTTTGCCAAAACGATACAGAACAGAAAATCGGCCATATTGTCTGGGAAAAATATAGCCAGCCGATTCATTCACTATTAGATAGCTCATATCTAAATCAAAGCTTTTGGGATTATCGCAATCAAAAAATTAGTCTGGAAAACTGTCAGGCAGTACTTGAGAACCAGAAGCAACAAATACAGAATGCCTTGCAGGAAAAAAATTCAGTTGAAGTTCTAAAGCTGTTATTTCATCGTTTATATACCTTACACCATCAGCTCACGCATGGCGGCATGACCTACCAAAGTTCATTGAACCATAAGTCATTCGAGAAAAGTTGCCGAATTCTGGCAGCATTATTGCCAGTTTTTATCTTTATTTTATTGGAAAACTCAAAAATACTGGATTTGAATAAGCCCTATTATCCGGCAGCGCAAGTCAGCTAAATAGGATTAAGCATCATGCCAACTTCCGTGCATGATGCCATTGATCCAACAGGGTGAATAAGGCAGCACTTAGAGCCAGCCCGAGCCCTGCCAGACAGGTCATGCTCCATCCACCATGATGCCAGGCATATACGCCTAAGGCCGAACCACAAGCACCCCCAATAAAGTACAAGGTCATGTAGAGTGAGTTCACCCGTGATTTGGCATCCGGGCGCAGGCGAAAAATCACGTTCTGGTTGCAGCTATGAGTAATTGCAAGTCCCAGATTTATCAGCCCGTAACCCAGGATATAACTCAACAAGGACACTGCACCAAAATACAGGAAGATCCAGCTTCCAATCAGGATAAAGCAGCCGGTCCAGCTGAGTATTTTGATATGGCCACGATCGGCCCATTTGCCAATAAACTGCGTAGAAAGCGCGCCAAATACACCCACCAGAGTGACCAGTCCGACCATAACATCAGAAAGCTGAAAAGGTTCCTGGGTCAATAGCAGGGCGATGGTCGAGAACAACATGCTCATGGCAGCAAATGCACACGCACCTGTAAGTGAACGCAAAACCAGACGCGGCTCCTGCTTGAGTAATGCTGCCATGGATTTAAAAATTGCGGCATAGCTGATTCTCAGACGTGGCAAGCTCGGTAACTTTCCTTTTAGGTAAAAGCTTAAGGCCAGCATAATTATACCACTGAGGATATAAATCGTTTTCCAGTGAAACAGGTCGGAAAGTAACCCGGCAATACTGGTCGAGAGCAGAATGCCTACCAGCAAGCCACTCATCAGAAAGCCGACCACTTCTCCAGTTTTTTCCGGTTTGACCGCCATCGTAGCCAAGGGGATTAGAATCTGCGCCGCGACAGAAAACAGCCCTGCAATGATGGTACCGATCCAGAGCATTGGCAGATTCACTGCACTGGCACAAATAAATAATCCTGCTGCCGCACCCAGCATGAGAAAGGGGATCAGTTTGGTTTTATTTAACATGTCGCCCAAAGGCACAATAAACAGTAACCCCAAGGCATAAGAAATTTGAGCAAAGGTCACAGTGAGTGCCACTTGTGATTCAGGTACCTGATAATACTGCTGAATCGATGAAATCAGGGGCTGGGAATAATAGTTAGCGCCGGCACATAAACCGCATGCAATCGCCATCAGCCATAATAAGGGCTTGTTTTGACTGATATCGAGAGGCGTGTTCATAGGGTTAACCTTGTATTTAAGCTGGAAGAATTTAAATGAAAAAAGAATAATGTAGAAATTGAAGGCACTATAGGTCAGAAGTTATTACTTTAAAAGTAAAGAAATATTGTCATTATGAAAAATTGCCAGAGTTCAGGCAGATTAAGTAAAGGCTAGCAAGCTCACCTCGAAAATATGAGTGAATAGTTATGGAGTTTTTTAGCTTTTAATAAGAGAGCTGCTTCATTAAGACGCACCTCGGTGCAGATAAGGGTAAAAAAGGGGCATGAGGGTGAAAATAGTTGAATATTTACTCTATTTTGTTGCGCAAATATGGTGCAAAACCTGATTTTTCAATGAGTAAGTCAGATCCATACATTAATATAATAAATGGTCCTTAAGGTTTTTTTTGACCCTTTATCTGACGGTTTGAGACTTGAATCTTATAAGTGTTTAAAGATCTGTTTCCAGAACATAGCCCAATTTGGTCAGCTAAAGATCTTCTCAACAAACACTATCATTTTATAAAATATGTTTTGAATATCTAAAAAATTATTGTTTCTGCTTAAATATTAAATCTGTCAGAAAAGTCAAAACTAAAAAAGTGGTTCAGCTCAGGTCCTGCTATGAGTAGTCAGCAGATAAATCAAAAATCTGTACTTGTACCAAAAGATGCAACGATAATTGTCAGAATGATCAATGTAACAAAATAAATCAGAAATGTGTCTGTCTACCATCCAGTTAAATCTGGGTTGATTATCCAATGGAATGAATATCGTTTATAAATTCATCACCTATGAATCTCCAGCAAATGAAATAAATGTGCTATCACAGCGAAATTTTTTATGAATCATCAGTTCAAAATATAGGTATTTATTAAATAAATAGTGGGTAGTAATTTCAAACAGTTTGATTAGAATCCAAAAATTCAACAAAAACACATCCTGTGGGGAAACATCGTAAATCACGATGTTTACTTAAGAAAAATTAGCTTGAGGGACGCTCATGCAGATTGGAATTCCAGCCGAAACTGTCGTCGGTGAAAATCGCGTCGCTGCGACGCCTGAGACAGTAAAGAAATTGATCAGCGCTGGTCATAGTGTGGTGATCGAACGTGGTGCCGGTGTTAAAGCTGCCTACATCGACAGTGCCTATGAGCAAGTTGGTGCCAAAATTACGGATGATGCCTATACCGGTAGCCAGATGGTTTTGAAAGTTCGTGCACCCAAGGGTGAAGAAATTCAGAAGCTGTCTGCCAATACCACGGTGGTGGCGATGTTTGACCCATACCGCAATACCGAGCTTGACCAGTTCGCGGCGCAGAATGTGACTGCATTTGCTCTTGAGTTGTTGCCACGGACCCTGTCACGTGCGCAAAACATGGACGTATTGTCTTCGCAAGCCAACCTGGCAGGTTATAAATCAGTGCTTTTGGCTGCTGCTGAATACCAGCGTATGTTCCCGATGCTGATGACGGCTGCGGGTACAGTTAAACCGGCTCGTGTGGTGATCATGGGTGTCGGTGTAGCGGGTCTGCAAGCGATTGCCACTGCAAAACGTTTAGGTGCCATCGTTGAAGCCACGGACCTGCGTCCAACTGCAAAGGATCAGGTTGAATCTTTAGGCGGTAAATGGTTAGACGTACCGATGTCTGCTGAAGAGCAGCAGAAAGCTGCAGATGCTGCCAAAAATGGTTATGGCTGGATGCCGGGTGAAGAATACATCCGCGATCAGGCTGCAATTGTTGATAAAGCGGTATCGAATGCCGACATCGTGATTACCACCGCACTTTTACCAGGTCGTGATGCACCGCGTTTAATCCGAGCTGAAACTGTAGCCAAGATGAAACCGGGTTCAGTGATCCTGGATATGGCGGTGGAATCAGGTGGCAATGTTGAAGGTTCGAAATGCGGTGAAACCGTTGTCACTGAAAATGGTGTGAAGATTCTGGGTATTCCAAATATTCCATCGACGGTATCGACTGAGGCATCAGCCCTCTATGCACGTAACGTCTATAACTTTGTTGAAACACTTTTTGATGCAGACAAGAACTTTGTCCTGAATCAGGAAGATGAAATTCAAAAAGCCCTACTTGTCACTCACGGCGGCCAAGTGCTGTTAAAACGTGGTTAAGGAGCAGACTCATGGTTGAAACAATTACGATTTTCGTCCTGGCCATCTTCGTGGGTTACTACGTGGTTTGGGGAGTGACACCAGCACTACATACGCCGTTGATGGCGGTCACCAATGCCTTGTCATCGATCATTATTGTCGGTGCGATGATCCAGACTGTTGGTTTGCCTGTAATCGGCGTTGAAGGTGGCGTGGATTTCCAGACTATTAACGTGGTGAGCGTACTGGGTGCGATTGCAGTATTCCTGGCCAGCATTAATATTTTCGGTGGCTTTGCTGTAACTGCACGTATGCTGGAAATGTTCAAACCTAAGCAAAAGAAAAAAGAGGGTTAATACATGGAATTTATTCGAGATTATGCGGATTGGTTCTACCTGATTGGCGCCGTTCTTTTTATCTTAACGCTACGTGGTTTGTCTGGTCCTAAAACTGCGATTGCAGGTAACCGTTACGGTATGATCGCGATGGCGATCGCTGTAGTGACCACATTCTTTGTTGCCGACAATCCAGTGGTCTGGATGATTCTTGCGGCAATGGCAGCCGGTGCGGTGGTGGGAATTGCACGTGCACGTACCGTTCCAATGACCCAGATGCCGGAAACTGTGGCACTTATGCACTCACTGGTTGGTCTGGCTGCAGTCTTGATTGCAGTAGCGGCGATTATCCATAACAACAAGCTGATTGAATTAGGTCCAGACTTGTTGGCAGCGAATGGCGTTGCATTCCATGCGATGAGCAAGGTTCACTTGTTTGAACTGTTTGTGGGCTGTTTCGTGGGTGCAATTACCTTTACAGCATCAGTTTTTGCTTATGGCAAGCTGGCTGCAAAGAAATGGGCAAAAACTATTTCTGGTGCGTGGGTAAAACCGGTTCAGGCAATGATTTTTGTTGCAATGCTGGGCTTTGGGATTCATTTCTTCCTGACGGGTAGCATGACTTCTTTCTGGGCGATGACGGGTCTTGCACTGGCATTTGGCTGGGTGTGGATTGCACCGGTAGGCGGCGGCGATATGCCAGTTGTGGTTTCACTGTTGAACTCATTCTCAGGTTGGGCTGCAGCAGGTATTGGTTTCACTTTAGAAAATAACATGCTGATCGTTGCCGGTTCACTGGTCGGTTCTTCAGGTGCAATTCTGTCTTACATCATGTGTAAAGCAATGAACCGTTCCATCATCAACGTACTGTTTGGGGGTGCGATGGGTGGTAGTGCAGCACCGACAGCAGCAGCTGGCGAACAGGTGCAGCGTAATTACCGTTCAGGTTCAGCAGATGATGCGGGCTTCCTGATGTCGAATGCGGACAGCGTAGTCATTGTACCGGGTTATGGTATGGCACAAGGTCGTGCACAGAATGCGGTAAAAGAACTGGCAAACTTGCTGAAAGAGCAGGGCGTAACGGTTCGCTTCGCGATTCATCCGGTTGCAGGCCGTATGCCTGGTCATATGAACGTACTTCTTGCTGAAGCAGATGTTCCTTATGAGGACATCCTGGAAATGGACGAGATCAACTCGGACTTCCCGGCAACTGATGTGGTTCTTGTCATTGGCGCAAACGACGTGGTTAACCCTGCTGCGAAAGATGATCCAAGTTCTCCAATTTATGGCATGCCAATTCTGGAAGCACATAAGGCGCGTACCATCATGGTGATCAAGCGCTCTATGGCAACCGGTTATGCAGGTCTGGACAATGACTTGTTCTATAATGACAAAACCATGATGATCTTCGGTGATGCCAAGAAAGTTGTGGAAGACATGACCAAAGCGATTAATGGTACCGGTCACTAATCATTTAAATCATTAGAATCCCCCTGAGTCCCCCTTTAATAAAGGGGGATTTTTTTATATCTTGAAAAAGCATTATTCTGTGGTCATCAAACTTCTATGTTTATGATGAATTGATCCTAAAATACCAATCAAATCGGTGCATAGGACAAGATGAAAATTAAAGAAAAATAGCTGATTGAGTTGTATTAATGCTTATAAAGTTGGATGAACAGGCAATAAAAAAGCGACCTACACAGGTCGCTTTCTTGAATATTCGGTTTTTACGCTACAGAATCAGTATCTGTAGGATTGCGCCATAAGCTTTCTAGGTCATAGAATTTACGTGCTGTTGGAAGCATGCAGTGAACAACCACATAACCGAGGTCGAGCAGGATCCATTCAGCATCACGTTCGCCTTCTATACCTAGAGGGCGAAAGCCAGCTTTACGTGCTTCTTCAGCAACATTATTGGCCAGTGATTTGATATGACGAGTCGATGTACCACTTGCAATGACCATAGCATCAGCTACATTACTGATACCGCGAACATCAAGCTCAACAATTTCTTTTGCTTTTACATCTTCAAGTGCAGCATGTACGACTTTTAAACAATCCTGTACAGCTTGAGAATTTGAATTCATAGTAAGATCGTGAGAATTAGAAGCGCTGGGCGATGGTTCTAAATTCATGGGGGGTGTAATTTCCTAACAATTATGCATGATCTAATATAGCGGTTTTAGTCCAAAATTTCAAATCAGACCACATTCTACTCAGTCATGCTCCGCAAAGAATTCGTCTTTCCAGGCAAAGGAATCACAGGAGTGTCCGCTGGGTTTATACTCGGCAGCCACGTACCCTTGATAATGGTTATGTTTTAACCACTGAAATATATCATGATATTGAATTGAGGCCGTATTGGGTTGATGTCGTCCCGGACAATCCGCAAACTGGATATGGCCAATCGACGCAATATTTTCTTGCAAAGTTTCCAATACATCTTCGCCCATCATCGCCATGTGGTAGCAGTCATACTGCATTTTTAAGGCCGGATGTTGAACTGCTTCGAGCATTTCCTGGGCCTGAGCAACATTTTGAATCAAGAAGCGTGGCATATCGATGCCATTGATCATTTCAAAGACCGGTTCAATTTGATGGTCAAGCAGCATTGAGCAAGCCATTTTCAGATTACTTGCTAGCGTACTTAGGCAGGGCAACAGGTCACAATCCACAGGCTGTTTTCCTGCCAGAATGTTCACCCGGGGTACATTCAGTGCGGTAGCATACTGGATGGCCTGCTCAACCGCATGACGAAACTCGATTTCCCTTCCCGGAATGCCAGCCAGGCCATGACCACCCTGCATTAAATCACCTGCCGGTACATTAATCAGGCACAAGTTCAGCTGATGGGTGCTGAGCTGGTTTTGAATCTGGCCAATACTAAGTTCATAAGGAAACTGGATTTCCACATGATTAAAACCCTGCGCACGAGCCAGCGCGAAGCGTTCGATGAGTGGCACTTCAGTAAAAATCATCGACAGGTTGACGGCAAGTTTAATCATGTCTTTCTCTTCAATATTCAAGGCCGCATAAATCAAGCGTTATGAATGTTTTAGTTGCTGGATTACAGTGGCTAGATCTGCTTCGGCAAATCCTTGAGCCTGATGGGCCTGTAACTGTGAAAGTGCCTGAGTTGCGACCGGAACATCCAGCTCAAAGCTTTGGGCCAGTTGTACGGCATTATTCAGATCCTTGGACAAGGTCTGGACTTTCCATTGCACTGGTACAAAAGTCTGCGTGGCCATACGCGGCGCCAGAATCTGGAAAGGCTTGGAGTCGGCAAAACCACCTGCCAACGCTGGCGCCAGTAAGCGTGTATCTACCCCGGCAAGGCCAGCCAAGGCTACGGCTTCTGCAATCAGGGTACTATTGGCCGCGACAATCAGCTGATTACAGATTTTGGTTGCCTGACCGGTGCCCGTATCCCCCATACGGGTGACACGCTGGGAAAGTGCTTTATAAATCGGGTCAAGTGATCTAATTGTAGCGGCATCACCACCAGCAAAAATCACCAGACTGCCTTGTTCGGCCCCGGCGGTACCCCCTGACACTGGAGAATCAATCCAGGTTACTTTTTTGGCCTGTGCTTCTGCGGCAAGTGCTTGAGTTTGCTGTACCGAAAGGCTGGAGAAATCTACAATGACTTGATCAGCGACCAAATATGGCTCAATTTGCTCAAAGACAGATTGCATCGCCTGATCATCTGCCAGGCAGGTAAGAATCACCGGATAATTGGAAATCTGGTCTAGAGACAGCGCAGTCGCACCCTGATCCAGCAAGGGATTACAGGCCGCAGGTGTACGGTTCCAGACCGCCACCTGAAAACCTGCCTGAAGCAGACGCATAGCCATGCGAGTGCCCATTAATCCCATCCCTAAGAAGGCAATTTTAGTATCAAGATTCAACTGCATACTTTCCTTTATTCCTTGCTTTGACTCAGACTCGACTTATTTGTATTGGCGTGGCACAAATTGAACCTCTGGGTTCTTGTCTTTTTTACGGGCCAATTGACTGTTTTTACCCAGTAATAATTTCAACTGCCAGATTTTTTCCATACGCAGGGATTTATTCGGACGATGCTGCATGGCATCCAGTACAAATTTAGAGGCCATCAGCGCATCTGGAGAACGCTGCAGCATTTCCTCAGCCAAAGCCTGTGCTCTCGCCAATGGCTGTTGATCGACATGGGTGATCAGACCGATTTCTTTGGCATATTTGCCCTCAAAAATCCGGGCAGTCAAAGTGAGCTCTTTTGCCAGATCAATCCCAATCAGGCCTTTCAGTGAACGGCTGAGTCCCATGTCTGGCACCAGTCCCCAACGGGTTTCCATAATCGACATTTTGGTGTCAGGATGAGCAATACGTATGTCTGCGGCCAGAGCAAGCTGCATGCCGGCACCAAAACAGAAGCCCTCCATCGAAGCGATCACCGGAACTGGCAATTCCTGCCAGACCAGAAATGCTTTTTGAAACAGGCTTTGACCGGGGCGGATCAGTTCCCATGCGGCATAAGCACGATTTTTAGGATTATTTAAATCGGCCAGATCAATACCGGCACTAAAGACCTGGGCTTCACCGGTTAAAATCACACAGCGGATGCTTTTATCTTTTTTGATTTTCTGTGCAGTCGCGACCAGTTCGCGCAGCAGGGCAAAGCTCATGGCATTGCGTTTATCTGGACGATTCAGTGTAACCGTGGCAATGCCGTTATTTTTTTCCAAGCGTACAAGTGACATGGCATTCTTCCGTAATTTTTCCTGGCTTGAGCATAGCATGCAGCCTTTGGGCTTGCATGACAGCCCAGTCACACTTCTCAAATCATGAGCTGAGCCGCTTCAAATCTTTAATTCAAATGTTGCTTCAAAATTTGCTGGGCAGCCTGTTCAACCTGTTCAACCACGGCTTTGAGTTCATCAAAATATTTCAGTACATCTTGCACAAAACTTTCATCGGCCTTACGGCGTTCTTTGCGCAGGGTCGAAACGAACTGCTCAAAGCCACCCGTGACTTTCTGCAAAGTCGGTGCTCCGACATAGCGGGTCGCACCGTAAAGGCGATGCAGCACATGTTCAAGTTGTGGAAAATCTTCCAGTTCAATCAGTTGCTGCATTTCAGCGAGTTCATCCGCAAAGCTGTCTACTAGCATGCGTAACAGGTCTACCGCCAGGTCTTCCTTATTGGCTGCCAGTTGCAGGCTTTGCTGCCAGTCCAGAATATTCGGATCCAGGGCATCAATCACATTGGCACGTTCCAGTACCGGAATCCGTTTAAAATGCTCGGTGGTCCAGTGTGTCAAAATTTGGATAATCTGCTCGATCTGGATCGGTTTGGTAACATAGTCATCCATGCCATTTTGCAGCAGTTTATGTTTTTCATCAGAAAGCGCATGCGCTGTCAAAGCAATAATCGGCAGGCGGTTATGATTTTCAAAGGTCGATTCCAGCGAGCGAATGGCGCGGGTGGTATCAATTCCCGACATCACCGGCATCTGGATATCCATAAAGACCAGATCAAAAGCGGGCTGTTTCTGCTCATAACGGCGCTGAATAATATCGATCGCTTCCTGTCCGCTGAGGGCTTTGGTCGTAGTGACATTCAGTTCGCCCAGCAAGGCTTCCAGAACAATCAAGTTGGGCAAATGATCATCCACGGCCAGAATATGCAGACCTTGGCCATTAAATTCTTCATGCTGTTCCTGATCAAAGATCGGCTGATTACCGAGTAACTGAATCAGCGCGCTGCGGCTGAGAGGCTGATGCAGGGCACGGGCACGATAGTCATTAAGCATGCTCGGATCCAGCTGCATCTGATAACCATATACCGCCAGATGTCCCTGATAACGTGAACGGATTTCACGTAACAGAACCTCACTGTCACCACTATGATCGACAATCAGCCAGGTATTTTCGCTATCCTGCAAATGGTTCAGACGGCTGAACAGATCCAGAATTGATGCACATTCAATGTGTTTGACCTGATAATTCTCTAGATACTGCCGTAGCACGTTCGCAGTTGCCGGATGTGCAAGATAAGAAATGACAGTCAATTCGCTGAAATTTGGATGCTCAATCATGTTATTTTCATCAACCAGGAACTGGGCAGTAAACCAAAACGTCGAGCCTTTTTCAGTCGGGGCACGTTCCTGATTGTCTTCAAACCCGATCTGGCCATGCATCAGGTTCACCAGCTGTTTGGAAATTGCCAGCCCGAGACCGGTACCGCCAAACTGGCGGGTCACCGAGGTGTCGCCCTGAGAGAAGGATTCAAACAGTTTTTTACGGTCTGTACCACTCAGGCCAATACCGCTGTCCTGCACACTGAAATGCAGCAAACACTGATCCTTGCCATCGTGTTCCATGCGAGTCCGGACAATGATTTCTCCATCCGGGGTGAATTTGATCGCATTGGAAATCAGGTTGGTCAGAATCTGCTTAAACCGCAGCGCATCACCAATAATGTGTTTTGGCACGCCGTCAGCATAATAAAAAGCCATATCAATATGTTTTTGTGCTGCCAGAGGCGACAACATGTCCATCACATCAAAGATCGCTTCTTCTAGGTCAAAAGGTGCCGTTTCCAGTTCCAGTTTGCCGGCGTCAATTTTGGAAAAATCCAGGACATCATTAATCAGTGCCAGTAAATGCGCAGAAGATTTACGGATGGTCTGCAAATACAGGCTTTGCTCGTTGCTGAGATTGCCCTGACGTAATAACAGATGAATAAAACCATCAATACTGTTCAGTGGAGTACGCAGTTCATGGGAGATATTGGCCAGAAACACAGACTTGGCCTGGTTGGCCGAGATCGCCTGGTCACGTGCCTGACGATAGGTAATATTCTGGACTTCTAAAGTATCAAGGGTGCGGCGCAAATCATCTTCGGTCTGCTCGGTATGTTCACGCAATTCCAGAAAGCTAAAATGCAGACGTTTCACCACATTGGCAATATCACGTTGCAATAAACGCAACTCTCCGGTGCTATTAATCACCATATGCTGGCCGAGGGTATCGGCATTCAGGCGTTGCAACTGCATGCGAATTTCATACATTGGCGCAATCCAGCGCCGTGAATAAAAATTCAGACAGAGAAGCAATAATAATAAGGTCAGTAATCCGGTTGCAATCAAGACAATCATTACCCGATAACGGGCAATTTCCAGAGGCTGATTATCCAGTTCAATCGCCAGCCAGCCGGGAGAAAAAGTGTTTTCATTTATTTTAAGGGCATAGACATGATTGTTCTGATACAGGATCGGACCGACAAAATTGCCGCTTTTCTCAAAATTGGGCCAGGCAGCCTTTTCCTGAAAGCCGATCCCTAAACGTTTTTTGCCATTTTCGTCCAGAACCGCTGCCCGTAACAGATGCTTTTCATTCAGCATGTTCTGCATGGCATTGTGAGCCTGGTCATATTGCCATGGATACAGATTCAAGATATCCAGTGCATATTCTGCAGTCCCTTGGAAGCGGGTCAGAATCGCGATGGCCATCTGCTTCTGCTGCGCACGTGCAGCATTTGAAGTTTCAGTCAACACCAGCATGGCGCCAACACAGGCCAAAATGGTAATCGGCACAAAAATCAGCGCAATCAGCTGTCCATAGGCATGATTTAAGTGTAAGCGTTTAAACAGCTTTTTGTTGATAGTTGACATGATTTAAGCAGTATTTTCTTTATGCCTGGCATATTAACATGCTTTAAATCTACAGTTAAAATTTAAGCACTATTTTTATAAATGTTCGGATTAGAGGCTAAAAATATAAAAGATTTGAGTCAGTTTTGCTCAAGCAGGCCTAGGGCAAGAACCCGGAACTTTCAGGGTGAATAGTGCAGGGCGGAATAGTACTTTTATCATATAAGCTGACCGCTTCATCTGAGCAGATCACAGGGAAATGTCGTGGATGACTTGATACTTGACGAGTTTTGGCGAGTTTTCTGAAAAAGCCCTGCTAAATGAGTGCAGGGAAAAGCATTTTTTCATACAATAGCCGCACCTCGATATAGGTGCAAATAATGAGTAATACCACCCCTGATTTTCAAGCAGATGAATTTTTGTTGGACCATTATGTAGGCAAAACGCCACTGGTGCGTTTGCAGCGTCTGGCAAGTCACACTCAAGCTACAGTACTCGCGAAACTCGAAGGCAATAATCCGGCAGGTTCGGTGAAAGACCGCCCGGCCTATAATATGATCATGCAGGCGGAAAAACGCGGTCAGATCAAACCGGGTGATACCCTGATTGAGGCAACGAGTGGGAATACAGGGATTGCATTGGCCATGGTGGCTGCAATGCGTGGCTATAAAATGAAGCTCATTATGCCTGCAAGCTCAAGCCAGGAACGTAAAGATGCCATGCGTGCCTATGGTGCAGAGCTGATTGAATCTGAAAGTATGGAACATGCCCGTGATTTGGCACAGCAAATGGGAAAAGACGGCATCGGTCTGGTGCTGAACCAGTTTGGTAACCCGGATAATCTGGAAGCACACTATTTGACTACGGGTCCTGAAATTTGGGAGCAAACCGGTGGCAAGATTACGCACTTTGTGAGTTCGATGGGCACGACAGGTACCATTATGGGTATTTCTAAATACCTCAAAGAACAAAACCCGAATGTGCAAATTGTCGGTTTACAACCTTCAGAAGGTTCAAATATTCCGGGTATCCGCCGTTGGCCGAAAGAGTATCTACCTACGATTTTTGATGCCAGCCGTGTTGATGAGATCATGGATATTCCGCAGATTGAAGCAGAGAAAACTGCACGTCAACTGGCACGTCTGGAAGGAATCAGTGCAGGCGTATCTTCTGGAGGGGCAGTATGGGCATCTCTCAGAATTGCTGAACAACACCCGGATGCAGTGATTGTATGCATTGTGTGTGACCGCGGTGACCGTTACTTGTCTACAGGGTTATTCTCTGTAGAAGATACTGAATAATTTCTGAGACCTATATATGCGCTTGCCTGTTTTAACTTTCGATATTGAAACCCAAACCGATCTCAAATCAGGGGCGCATCTGTTTGGTCTGGACTTGCCTGAGGCAGATCTGGATCAGGCGCTGACCAAATTACGCCGTCAGGATTCAGGTTCGGATTTTCAGCGTTTGCCGCTGCATGAAATTGTCTGTATTTCCGGTTTATGGATCGATGAGCAGGGCATGAAGCTGTTTTCGTTTAGCCGGGAACAGCATTCTGAAGCAGAAATTTTGAAAAAATTCTTGTCAATTTTTGACAAGCGCCATCCGACTCTAGTGAGTTGGAATGGCTCACAGTTTGATTTACCAGTAATTTTATACCGTGCCATGTATCATGGGCTCTCTGCACCGAGTCTGTTCGATCAGGGCGAAATTGATACGCAAAAGCGTTATAATAACTACCAGAATCGTTACCATCATCGTCATGTTGATTTGATGGATGTGATGGCCATGTTTCATGCCCGTCATTTCCAGAAGCTGGATGATGTGGCACATTTGCTGGGTTATCCAGGCAAACGCGGTGACGGCGTTTACCGTATACCCGAATATGTCCGCAATCAGCAATGGACCGAACTGACCTCTTATTGTGAAGGGGACGTTCTGAATACCTGGCTGGTGTATATCCGCTGGCTGTTACTAAAGGGACAGCTGTTGCTGCCTGATTATCAGCATCTGGTCCAAAGTACCATCCAGTATTTGCACACCCAGCCGCAACATGCAGAGTTTTTATCAGTCTGGCGTGAAACTTCACAACGCACTGAATTTACCCAATTTGATTTCCCCATCTCCATACCCTAGGTTTTCATGAAATATCGAGCACAAGCACGTCCTACCCAGCAACCCGAGTACATTTTTCAGGTTGAAGCACTTTCACATGAAGGACGTGGCATTGCTCACTATGGTTCGCATCCGGATCATCCGCTGGAAAAACATGGCAAGAAAGTCTTTATACGCTATGCCTTGCCAGGTGAAACCGTGCGTGCCCGCATTACCCGTGAAGTCAAAAAACTTGAAGAAGCTGACAGCCTTGAATTGCTGGGCGATGCTTCTGAAATTCGCGTGGAACCCATCTGCCCGCATTTTGGGTCTTGTGGCGGTTGCAATATGCAGCATATCGCGCCAGATGCCCAGATTGAGTTGAAACAGAATGTCTTAAAGTCACATTTACAGCATTTTGCTGGAATCCAGCCTAAGCAATGGCTGCTACCCTTACGTTCACAACGTGAAGATTATCGTCGCAAGGCCCGAATCGGTGTGCGTTATCTGCCTTCCAAAAAACAGCTAGTGGTGGGCTTTCGTGAGAACCAGTCCAACAAACTGATCCCAATTGATCGCTGCATGATTCTGGATCGAGAGTTTGGTTCGGTTACGCGTCTTAAACAATTACTGCAAGGTCTTAACGGTAAGGCGGACATCGGTCATATAGAATTGGCGATGGGAGATCAAGAGATCGCACTGCTGGTGCGCGAAACTGCAAAATTATCTGCAGAAGATGTCAACCAATTGCGAGAATTTACGTTACAGAAAGGTTGGCAACTGTATGTTCAGCCTGCCGCTAAAGATGGGCTGTTGCGTATAGATCAGCCAGAGGACGCTGCACGCTTACACTATGGTCTTGATGACTTTGATGTAAAATTCGGTTTTAATCCACTGGACTTTACTCAGGTGAACTCAAGTATCAATCCGCAAATGGTGCGATTGGCATGTGATTTGCTACAACTGCAACAGGGAGAGCGGGTTTTAGATCTGTTCTGTGGATTAGGAAACTTTTCGTTGCCGCTTGCGCGCTGTGTTGGTGCATCGGGTCAAGTGATTGCAGTAGAGGGAAGTGAGGAAATGGTTCGACGTGGTGCGGAAAATGCCAAAAACAATGGTATTGCACAAATATCGTTCTATTCACAAGATTTAACCAAAGATTTCTCGCACCATGCTTGGGCAAATCAAGGTTTTGATGCATTATTAATCGACCCGCCACGTGCCGGCGCAGAAGAAGTAATGCACTATATTCCTAAGTTTGGAGCAAAAAGAATCGTTTATGTGTCATGTAATCCTGCGACACTCGCCAGAGATGCAGGACTATTGGCACAACAGGGCTATCGTCTCACCCGGGCGGGAGTGATGGATATGTTTACACATACTGGACATGTGGAATCAATCGCATTGTTCGAAAAAGAAAATCAAATAAACGATTAAAGAAATGATGTTTTTAAAAGTAGGAGAAGGGTATGGTCACAGTACGTGAGCAACTCCCTGGACGACTTAATGAGTTGTCGCAGGAGACGACTGTAGAACATGCCGAACAAGCACACCAGGATCTGACTGAATGGTTGGATCGGGTTCGTGGCATATTAGATGGCGCACCTTTAACGCAGCTCGAAGAAGTCGCCCACTTAACATTAGAAAGAGAGCTGCAAAGTACGGTCCAGCACCGCTCCAATACCTTTTATACCGGTATTGAGATGGCGGATATTCTAGCTCATCTGCATGTAGATGAAGATACTTTGTCCGCAGCCATGCTGTATCGTGCTGTTCGTGAAGGCGTCATGCCACTCGGTGAAGTACTGGAAAAGTTCGGCGAACAGGTGCATAGTCTGGTCAAAGGTACGCTTGCCATGGGTAAGCTGTCCGAGCTGATCGAAAAAAATAAGCGTCTGGAAGATCATTTTAACAATAACCAGCGCGAGCATCTGTCTGGCATTTACAAAATGCTGATCTCTGTCACCGAAGATGTGCGTGTCGTTCTGGTCAAGCTGGCCGAACGTACCTATGCGTTGCGTGAACTGGCCAATTCCTCGCGTGAGCGTCAGGAACGGGTTGCCCGAGAAATTCTGACCATTTACTCGCCACTGGCACACCGTTTAGGTATTGCCCAGCTAAAATGGGAGCTGGAAGATCTGGCTTTCCGTTATCTTGCGCCGGAACGTTATAAAGAAATTGCTTCCTTACTGAATGAAAAGCGTCTCGAGCGTGAACAGTATATTCAGTTTGTGATTGAAAAATTACGCAATGAATTGTCCGAGCATGGCATTGAAGCCGAAATTAACGGCCGGGTGAAGCACATTTATTCGATTTATCGGAAAATGAAAAGCAAGAACCTGAGCTTTGACCAGCTCTATGATATTCGTGCTTTACGGGTACTGGTGAAAAGTGTGCCGGAGTGTTACCACACTTTAGGTATTGTGCATCAGATCTGGCGCCACATTCCGCATCAGTTTGACGACTATATTACCAATCCGAAAGCCAATGGCTATCGCTCCCTGCATACTGCGGTCATTGCCGAGAACAAGTCACTTGAAGTGCAGATTCGTACCCATGCAATGCATGAGGAAGCTGAACTTGGAGTATGTTCACACTTTAATTATAAAGAAGGTGCAAAAACCACAGATCGCTCCTTTAACCATCGTCTGCATTCCTTGCGTGCGGTGCTTGAGCATTATCAAGAACGTAATGAAAGCAGTGCACATAAAGAATCTGAAGATGAAATAGAGAATTTTGAACATATTCAAGATTTCGAAGGTTTTGAAAAGATCTATGTGTTTAGCCGTGATGGTGATATCAAAGAGCTGCCGCGTGATTCGACGGTGCTGGACTTTGCTTATCATGTGCATACCGAAGTCGGGAACAAGTGCTATGCCGCACGGGTAAATCAGCGCTATGTGCCGCTGACCTATACTTTGAAAACTGGTGAACAGGTCGAGATTCTGACCAAAAAAGACCGGGAACCGAACCGAGACTGGCTGGTTAATTCGCTGGGTTATATCAAAACTGCCCGTGCGCGGGACAAGCTGCGCCACTGGTTCCGCCAGCAAGATCGCAGCAAGAATCTGGAAGTTGGCCGTGAAGTACTGAACAAGGAACTATCACGTCTGGCAATTCACCCGAAATCGATTGATCTGAATGATTATTGTAGTCACTTCAATGTCAAAACTGGCGATGACATTCTGGTCAATCTGGTCAATGGTGATATCAGCCTGCATGCCCTGATTAATCAGGTGAACCGTCACATGCATCTGGATCAGGATGAGCCTGAGCTGGTGCTGAAACCTGCCCTGAACCCGCGTGCCAGTCATACGCTGTCAGCGCACGGTATTCTGATTGATGGTCTGGATAACGTGGAATTGCATATTGCCCAATGTTGCCAACCCGTGCATGGCGAATCGATTGCCGGCTATATCACTTTGAATCGGGGGGTTAGCATCCATAAGGTCGCTTGTCCGGACTATGTGCGTATGATTTCTCAAGAGCCTGAACGTGCGGTAGAAGCAGACTGGGAAATGCAGCCAACCCGTGGTCAGAGCGTACAGATTGTGGTGGAAGCTTATGATCGACGCGGCTTGCTGAAGGATCTGACCCAAGTCATTTTCTCGGATCAGATCAACATCCGTCAGGTGAATACCATTTCGGAGGCGGACGGTATTGCCAATATGAAGCTGTTGATTGAAGTCAAAGGTCTGGCACAACTTTCCAAACTTTTGGCCCGTCTTGAACAACAACCGGGAATTATCAGTGCACGTCGTCTGGTGCAAGGTACTTAATTTCCATTATGTAAGTTTAAAAAGCCTGCAATTCATTTGCGGGCTTTTTTATTGTAATCTAACTAAATCATATGCATAAAAAATAGACCAGCAGACCGAGATGAGTGTGACTGAAATATTTGAACGTAGACGGAATAACTTGGCCAAGGTCATTGATCTGTTGATCGAAACGCAGCAATTTAAAACTGGCAAAGAGATCTGTGAGCATTTCGGCTTGTCTGCGTCATATATCGCACAATTACTGAATAGCAAACGCCAGATCGGCGAGAAAGTAGCAAGAGAGTTGGAGCAACAACTGGGTCTAGATGCGCTCATTCTAGATCAGTCAGCTGAACCCAAAGTAGAGTTATCTCCACTTTCAGAGCAAGGTGGACTATTTCAGATGCAGGTGGTGCAACAGCAGGCATTCGCACTTATTCCTATAGATTTAGCGCTCTCATTCAATCAGGATATTTTTTATCTGCAAGCACAGCATTACGCGATTCAGGTAGCAGGACCGTATTATGTCCCCAGCTTAAAACCGGGCTGGTGGCTGATCTGTGACAAACATGCAGAGGTGGCCGGATCGGATATTCTTTGTGTGTATCTGCTTAATGGCCTGCAGCTCATTTTGCAACTGGTCAGTGACACTCAGGATCATTATGAGTTTCAAAGTCTGGATGAACACCGACAGGTGATTTTCCAAAAGACTGATATTGAGAAAATTCATCCCGTCATTGCGATTATTCCCACGGCCAGTATGTTCAAATAGCAGAAATAATTCAGCCCATCTTAAGACGGGCTGAACAATGAACATGCAAACAGAACTGATTATGGAATCGGGTTCTCGTCTTCAAATTCTGGCTTCACCTGAACAATAAAGTCCTGACGGTTTAGACCACGCCACAAGGCAAAGGCCGTACCGATATAGATGGATGAATAGGTCCCGACAAAGACACCGACAAACATCGCGATCGAGAACCATTTCAGACCATCACCGCCTATCAGCATCATGGCAAGCACCACCAGCAATAAGGTCATAGAAGTATGAATGGTACGACGCAAGGTTTCAGTCAGGGCGATGTTGACAATTTCGACCGGCTCTGCACCACGAATCTTACGGAAGTTCTCACGGATACGGTCAGAGACCACGATATTATCGTTGAGCGAGAAACCGATGATTGCAAGGAGTGCTGCAAGTACAGTCAGGTCAAATGGCCACTGCATCATCGCAAAAATCCCGAGGGTGACGATAATGTCATGGAATAGTGACAACACGGCGCCCATGGCCAGTTTGAACTCAAAGCGGATGGTGACATAAACCAGCATTAGCAGAAGCGCCAGTGCTACAGCACCAGCAGAACGAACATAAAGCTCGTTACCCACCTGACCACCGACCACATCGACCTTTGGTACTTCTGCCGGATTATTTGGCAATTGAGCCGCTGCTGTAACCGCTAGAGTCAGGTCTTCAGCTTCGATATCGTCCTGTACGGGCATACGCACCATCAGATCACGTTCTGAACCGAGGGTTTGAACCACGGCATCATTAAAACCGGCTTTGCTGAGTGCTTGGGAAACCTGTTCCGGTTTGACCGGATTGGCATAATTCAGTTCAGCTGCCACACCACCAGTAAAGTCCAGACCGAGGTTCAGACCTTTGGTGGCAATAAAGAAGATACTCGCAACCGTTAAGAGGATTGAAAACAATGCCGCAGGCATTGCAATCTTCATAAACGGGATAATGCGTTCGTCTTCCGGGCGACCATACTGTTTTTGATCCAGTTGAGTATTTTCAGTCATCATTGATCTCCTTAAATGCTCAACTTTTTCAAGTTACGTTTTTTGCCATAAATGATCTGTACGATTGCACGTGTTACTGTAATGGCAGTAAACATCGAGCAGACAATACCAATCATTAAGGTCACGGCAAAGCCTTTGATCGGACCTGTACCAATCGCGAACAGAATGAATGCTACCAGGAAGGTGGTCAAGTTCGAGTCAAAAATGGTGTTATAGGCCCGGTCATAACCGGCCACAATCGCCTGTTTTGGCGAAGCTCCCCATTTCATTTCTTCGCGTATTCGTTCACAGATCAGTACGTTGGCATCGACCGCCATACCAATGGTAATCACAATACCGGCAATACCCGGCAGGGTCAGGGACGCACCAATCCAAGACATGACTGTCAGAATCATTGCCAGGTTAAATATCAGGGCAAAGTTGGCAATCAGGCCAAATACGCGGAAGAACACCACCATCCAGATGGCAACCAAGAGGAAACCGATCTGAGTTGAAAGCACCCCTTTGTCGATATTCTCTTGACCCAGACTTGGACCAATCACACGTTCTTCAACAAAGTACATTGGCGCAGCCAACGCACCTGCACGAAGCATTAATGCAAGTTCAGCCGCTTCCTGTGGCGAGTCCAGACCGGTAATACGGAACTGAGAGCCTAATACCGCCTGAATGGTCGCAGCATTAATCACGACAGCTTCAGTATATGGCGTACGGACTTCAGTTTGAGTGCCAGTTGCCGGGTCTTCCACATAGTTAATGCGCTGTTTGTTTTCGATGAACAGCACTGCCATACGTTTACCAACCGCATTACGGGTCGCATCCGACATCAGCTTGCCGCCTGCGCTGTCCAGCGTAATGTTCACTTCTGCACCGCCAGTGTCCTGGCTAAAACCACTGGATGCATTTTGAACACGTTCACCAGTTAAAATACGGTTACGGTTCAGAAGGAGCTGACGACCACTGTCCAGTGATTCATAGGCAAAGACTTCTGTGCCCGGTGGTAATGCACCTGTAGCCTGACCGGTATATGGATCGATGTATTGATCATTCAGGTCAGATACCAGACGGAACTCGAGGTTCGCGGTACGGCCAAGGACACGTTTCGCTTCAGCTGTATCCTGCACACCCGGAAGCTCAACCACAATACGGTTACTGCCTTGGGTTTGAACCAGTGCTTCAGCCACACCTAACTCGTTAATACGGTTACGTAAGGTGGTCAAGTTCTGGTTGACTGCATAAGATTCAATTTCTTGCTTACGCACATCGGTATAGTTCAGACGTAAGGTCGAACCGGTACTGGTTGCAACAGCCTGCTGGGTAAACTCATTGCCGTTACGGCGCAAGAAGTCCATCACTGCAGCACGATCATCATTGTTGGCAAACTGCATCACAATGGTGTTGTTGCTTAAAGTCAGGCTATTAAATTTCAGGTTGTTATCACGTAACTGACGACGGAGATCCGTCGCAGAGGTTTCCATACGCTGGGCAATGGCCTTGTCCATATCCACTTCAAGCAAGAAGTGAACACCACCACGTAAATCCAGACCAAGCTTCATTGGCTTGGCACCAATTTTTTGCAGCCATTCTGGGGTGGTTGGGGCGAGGTTAAGTGCAACCACGTACTCATCACCTAAACCACGACGTAAAGCTTCTTTGGCTTTAAGTTGCGCTTCACTTGAATCTACACGTAATAGGGCCGCATTGTTGCTAAAGCTATTGTCATGAGTGGCAATATTTTCAGTTTTTAAAATTTGCTCTGCTTTTTGTACGATGCTTGCATCAATTTGAGTACCGGCTTTGGCACCCGAAATCTGTACAGCAGGTTCATCTGGATACAAACTTGGCAGGGCATATAAAGTACTGATCACCAGAACAACCAGGATCAGTACATATTTCCATGCTGGGTAACGCATTCGTTTTCTTCTTAAAATGAAAAAGTCGTGCGAGGGCACGACTATTTTTGATTAAAGGTTATTTAAAGTGCCTTCAGGTAGAACTGAGATTACACTTGCACGTTGAACTTTGACTTCTACACCGCGGCTCAATTCAACCACTGCGAAGTCACCTTCAATCTTGGTGATCTTGCCCATTAATCCGCCTGCAAATACTACTTCACTGCCAACGCCCAGACTTTCAACCAAAGCACGGTGTTCTTTGGCACGTTTAGATTGAGGACGCCAGATCAAGAAATAGAAGATTGCAATAAAAACAGCAATCATCAAAAGGTTCGCTATCATGCTTGGTTGTTGTGCAGCTTCACCTGCAGCGTGAGCAGTCGAAATAAAAAGGCTCATTACATTTTCCTAAAATAAAAAAACTGGTGATCAACTGGATAATAAATTGACATATTCCTGCAATTTACATTGTCTTTTTCCTCAGCGCAAATGCTGATGGATTAATCTTGCGGACAAGGTGGCACTTCCAGACCACGGCGGGTATAAAAGTCATGGACAAATTCGTCAAATGTACCGTTGTCTAATGCATCACGCATGGCTTCAGTCAAACGCAGGTAATAGCGCAGATTATGAATCGTACCGAGCATCGAGCCGAGCATTTCCCCACATTTCTCAAGATGGAATAAATAGGCACGGGTAAAATTCTGGCAGGTATAACAGTCGCAATGCGGATCGAGTGGACTCTGGTCATGACGATATTTGCTGTTACGGATCCGCACCAAGCCGTCTGTCACAAAATAGTGACCGTTACGTGCATTTCGGGTTGGCATCACGCAGTCAAACATATCGACACCGCGACGCACCGCTTCCACAATGTCTTCTGGCTTACCGACACCCATTAGATAACGCGGTTTATCTGCCGGCATTTTTTCTGGAAGATAATCCAGTACCTTGATCATTTCCTCTTTTGGCTCGCCCACGGACAGACCGCCAATCGCATAACCATCAAAGTCGATTTCTAGCAGGCCTTTTAAAGATTCATCACGTAAATCTTCATACATGCCGCCCTGAATAATACCGAATAAAGCATTCCGGTTTTTCAGTACGTCATGATGCTGGGTTTTACAGCGTTTCGCCCAGCGCAAAGACAGCTGCAACGATTTTTGCGCTTCTTCATGTGTGGCCGGATAGGGTGTGCATTCATCAAAAATCATCACAATGTCAGAGTTCAGCGTGTGCTGAATATCCATTGAAATTTCAGGAGATAAAAATACTTTTGAACCGTCGATTGGTGAACGGAAGGTTACGCCTTCTTCTTTGATTTTACGCATTGCGCCCAGACTGAAAACCTGGAAGCCGCCTGAATCGGTCAGAATAGGATTGTTCCACTTCATGAATTCATGCAGGCCGCCATGTTCACGAATCACATCAAGGCCTGGACGTAAATACAAATGGAAAGTGTTGCCCAGAATGACCTGAGACTTGATCTCTTTGACATCACGCGGCAACATGCCTTTGACCGTACCATAAGTACCGACAGGCATGAACATTGGAGTTTCTACCACACCATGTTCAAGCGTCAAACGACCACGACGGGCACGACCGGATTGCGCTAACTTTTCAAACTTCATAGGAGTTCCACATCAAGGCGAAAAAACAGTTCGCTGATTGTTCAATGTAAAGGGCGCTATTTTCCTTGATTCTTATGCTAAACGCCAGCATTGTAGAGCATTCGCTCTGTAATTTTATTTATCGATTAATAAATGAAAGATCAGGTGAAATGCGTAAGTTCACAGAAAGCTGCGATAAAGAGCAAATAATCTCTTCCCGGATCAAGGTGCTGCTCATTCAGTGAAAGTTCGGACGGTAATCAAAATTCTGGGTCACACTTTGATCGCGGAAAGGGCGTACCACTTTTTTTCTGAGCAGCATATTGTTAATGATGTTGTGCGGAAAAATCTGGATCTGGTTATTAAACAGCTCGACATTACGGTTATAAATGGTAATCGCAGCACCGACATTTTCATTCTGTTCTTCAATTTCAGCCATCATTTTCAGATAAATATCATTGGCTTTCAGCTCCGGATAATTTTCAATCACCACATTCAGGCTATGCATCAGCTGTTTATTCAGGCTTTCAATGCGCTGTAACTGTCCAATGTCAGCATCCTTGATATTCAGGTTCATGATGTTTTGACGCAGCTCGGTCACTTTTTCTAGCGTGCCTTTTTCGAAACTCGAGTATTGTTCAACCAGTGGTTGCAGCCCGTCCAGAATTTTCAGTTTTTGCCGTTCATAACTGGCAACATCTGACCAGGCCCGAATCGTGGCGTTATGATGACGGACAATACTGTTGCGGATCATGATAATGGCAACAATCACCAGAATCGGGATAATGACAAAAACAATAAATCCCATAAAAGCAGTCCCCAGAAAAATAATTATTTTAAAAACTGAACCAAGTCAGTTTGTAGTTTTTCCAATTCTACTAATTTAAACGTTCTCAGGTGTCCACGCAATGCAGAAATATCTTGGATATTTTGCTTGCGTTCAGGCGCATTAAAAATGTCATGTGGCCCTAAATAGCACAGCACACGTTGTTGGGGATGAAAAATAAGATCGCCTTCACGGTATTGGAAAAATTGACTTAATCGGAGCACAAAACCTGGACTAAGCTGTTTTGCCATTTGCATGGGATCTGTGCCATAAAATTTTAAACGCTGATTGGTGCGTATATCACTGCTATGCCAAGGATGGCGATAAGGTGAGGGGAAGGGACGTCTTGATGTGCTAATGGCAAGCCCTTGCACAGAGACATCAAAGACAAATGCACCCCACAAATTTTTATGTTGTTCAATGAGTTTGACGGTATTGCCATTTTTGTCGATGGTTTTAATTTCATCTACATAGTGGTATTCAAACAACAAGACTTGGTGTTCTTGTTCATTTTCATCTAACCATGTGGTACTGGCATAACGTGAGATGTCATTGCGTAATGAGCCACGTTCAAAAACAGGAAAAAGGCGTTTTAAATTGCCAATAAATTGCCGAGGATTAAGTGGCATTGAAATATGTTGTGGCTGTTGTTGAAAGTGGAGATGATATTTATGTGTCAGCACACGTTCTTCTAAATATTCAATTACATCATTGATGTAGCGCTCTTTTTCATAAATCAGATAGGCCCAAAACAACATGCCAAAACCCAAGGCAAAATTGCATTGCAGCCAGAAATTGTGCGGTGCAATGATAAGGCTGAATACTTGCATCAAACCAAAGAGTGCCAAGAACCATGGTAGGGTGTTTTCAAATTTTAGAGAAATTGAACCTTGCCATGGATGCAAGCCATTAAGAATGTCCTGATGGCTTTTGGCATCACTCGTTAAGTGCCACAGCCGATCGATATTTTTAAACACCACTGCATTTTTCTTGCGGCGAATATGAATGGACTGTTGTACAGACTCGATCGGCATGGAAAATAGTTCTCGCTTATTGTGCCTGATCAATCAGCATGGCATCGCCATAACTGAAGAAGCGATACTTGCTGTCTACCGCATGCTTGTAAGCATCCAGAGTATTGTCACGGTTAGATAAGGCGGATACCAGCATTAACAGGGTTGATTCTGGGAGGTGGAAGTTGGTAATCAAACGATCGACGACTTTGAACTGATAACCTGGATAGATGAAAATCTGGGTATCACCGGTCCAGCCTTTGAGTTCACCGCCATTGGCTTGAGCTGCACTTTCAGTTGCGCGTGTGGCTGTGGTACCTACAGCAATCACTTTATTGCCACGTTCTTTGGTAGCTTTAATCAGCTCCATAGATGCATCAGACACCTGGCACCATTCGCTGTGCATGATGTGATTTTCAATATCGCTGGTGCGCACCGGTAAAAATGTACCTGCGCCAACATGCAAGGTTACGAAAGTTTTTTGAATGCCTTTTTCTTCCAGCTTTTTCAATAAATCTTCGTCAAAGTGCAATGATGCGGTCGGGGCGGCAACGCTGGCAATTTTAGTCGGGTCGTTAAAGACAGTTTGATAGCGTTCTGTATCAATCGCCTCTGCTTCACGGTTAAAGTAAGGTGGAATAGGCAGGGCACCGTATTGATCCAGTACATCTAGAATCGGTTGAGAAAATTCAACAGTAAACAGGTTTTCATGACGACCTTGTATGGTTACTTTCACTGCATCGGGTCCGATAAACAGTTCTGCACCTGCTTTAGGTGAGTTGCTGGCTTTGATATGACAGTGTGCAATGAACTGATCCATCATACGTTCAACAAGAACTTCGACTGCACCCCCTGAGGCACGTTTACCTTTGAGGCGGGCTTTCATCACTTTAGTATCGTTCAGGACCAATAAGTCGCCTTCATTCAGTAAATCGAGAATGTCAGTAAACTGATGGTCATGATATTGGCCTTGGGCATCGAGGTGAAGCAGACGGGAGGCACTACGGGTTTCCAGTGGATAACGAGCAATCAGCTCATCGGGGAGATCAAAATTAAAATCAGAAAGTTGCATGATGATTTACGCTAAAAAAACTGCGGCTAGTATAAACTTTTTTCTTTTTTATGGCGGGAATTGCTCGATTTTAAAACGAAAAAATGCCATTTGTTTTAAAATTAAACAAATGTAAATATTCTGCGTTGACAGTGCTGAGAAATCGCGTATTATACCTTTCATCCACTCCCGAGGTGGTGAAATTGGTAGACGCGGCGGACTCAAAATCCGCTGTCAGAGATGACGTGTCGGTTCGAGTCCGACCCTCGGGACCAAAATTCTAAAAAACCCCAAGCATATTCAGTCTTGGGGTTTTTTATTGCCTGAAATTTATAAAAATTAAAATGATGCATCATTTCAACTGTACCTTTTAAATTGTTTGTGTTTTGGAATATCCGATTACTTTGGCAAATAAGTACCTGCATAAATCCCTAGGTGAAAAACTCAAGATATAAAAAAACCGGCCCCAAGGACCGGTTTTTTAAATCATCTTTAAGCTTTCATGCGATTACGCAGCAAAAGACTCAAGGATTGAGTTTAATGTAGCGCTTGGACGCATTACTGCACCCACTTTCGCTGGATCTACTGCGTAGTAACCACCGATGTCTACAGATTTACCTTGAACTTCGTTCAGCTCAGCAATAATCTTCGCTTCGTTGTCAGCAAGTGCTTGAGCAATCGGCGCAAATTTCGCTTTAAGTTCAGCATCTTCGTCTTGAGCAGCCAGTGCTTCAGCCCAGAATTTAGCAAGGTAGAAATGGCTGCCACGGTTGTCTAGTTCACCAGTACGGCGTGAAGGAGACTTGTCGTTGTCAAGAAGTTGACCTGTTGCCTGGTCAAGTGTCTTCGCAAGAAGTTTCGCACGTGCGTTGTCTTCTTTGATGCCAAGCTCTTCAAGAGATACAGCAAGAGCCAAGAATTCACCTAAAGAATCCCAGCGTAAGTGGTTTTCTTCTACAAGCTGTTGTACGTGTTTAGGCGCAGAACCGCCTGCACCTGTTTCGTACATGCCGCCACCAGCCATCAAAGGCACGATAGAAAGCATTTTCGCAGAAGTACCAAGTTCCATGATTGGGAACAAGTCAGTCAGGTAGTCACGTAGAATGTTACCAGTTACTGAAATAGTATCCAGGCCACGCGCAACACGCTCAAGTGTATAACGCATCGCACGTACTTGAGACATGATCTGGATGTCCAGACCGTCTGTATCGTGATCTTTCAAGTAAGTTTGAACTTTCTTGATCAATTCGTTTTCGTGTGGACGGTACGGGTCTAACCAGAAGATTGCTGGCATGCCAGAGTTACGTGCACGCGTTACAGCAAGTTTTACCCAGTCGCGGATTGGTGCGTCTTTCACCTGACACATACGCCAGATGTCGCCTTGCTCCACGTTTTGAGACATCAACACTTCGCCAGTTTCAAGGTCAGTGATGTTTGCAACACCCGCTGCTGGAATTTCGAAAGTTTTGTCGTGTGAACCGTATTCTTCAGCTTTTTGAGCCATCAAACCAACGTTAGGCACAGTACCCATTGTACGTGGGTCGAAATTGCCGTTCCACTTACAGAAGTTGATCATTTCCTGGTAAATACGCGCGAATGTAGATTCAGGCATTACCGCTTTACAGTCATAAGGCTTGCCATCGGCACCCCACATTTTACCGCCAGTACGGATCATTGCAGGCATAGATGCATCTACAATAACGTCGTTTGGAGAATGGAAGTTGGTGATGCCTTTTGCTGAGTCAACCATCGCAAGAGCAGGACGGTGTTCTTGACACGCATGTAAATCTTCGATGATTTCTTCACGTAAAGAAGTCGGAAGCGTTTCGATTTTTTCGTAAAGACCCGCCATACCGTTGTTCACGTTAATGCCGAGTTCGTCGAATAATTTCGCATGCTTTTCAAAAGCGTCTTTGTAGTAAATCTTCACACAGTGACCGAATACGATCGGGTGTGAAACTTTCATCATGGTCGCTTTCACGTGTAAAGAGAACAAGATGCCAGCTTCTTTACAATCTTCTAATTCTTTTTCATAGAAGTCGCAAAGTGCTTTTTTGCTCATGAACATTGAGTCGATGATTTCGCCGTCTAGAAGCGCAACTTTTGGCTTAAGAACGATGGTTTCACCAGAGGTAGTGATCAATTCCATTTTCACATTGCGTGCACGGTCTAAAGTCATTGACTTTTCACCATGGTAGAAGTCGCCTTCTTGCATGTGAGAAACGTGAGTTTGTGACCAAGGCTTCCATTCACCCATAGAATGTGGGTGTTTTTTCGCGTAGTTTTTAACTGCAGCTGGTGCACGACGGTCAGAGTTACCTTCACGTAGAACAGGGTTAACTGCTGAACCTAAACATTTGCTGTAACGTACTTTAAGTGCCTGTTCTTCTTCAGTTGCCGGATTCTCAGGATAGTCAGGAATCGCATAGCCTTTCGATTGAAGTTCTTTGATACAAGCAGTCAGCTGCGCAACTGACGCACTGATATTCGGGAGTTTGATAATGTTCGTGTCTGGATCTTGTGTAAGACGACCTAGTTCTGCGAGGTTGTCAGTTACCTTTTGCTCATCGCTGAGATAGTCAGAGAATTCTGCGAGCACACGTGCAGCTACAGAGATGTCAGTTTTAACAATCTCTACACCAGCAGGCTTAGTAAAGGTCTCAATGATCGGCAGCAGTGAGTAAGTCGCCAGTAGTGGCGCCTCATCAGTCAGTGTGTAAATGATTTGTGACTTTCCACCAGCCATATATAGCCCCTTGCGTTGGATTGAGTTTCTGAGGCCCGAACTTTTGGCTCAGCCTCGTTGAACCGATTTGCTTAAATAAAAACATTGAGAGTATCGTCCTTCAGCGCTTTTCAGTCAACGAAATATGCTTTCATATTGAAATTCGGGCGAAAATTCGTACAGATTTGTGCAGTTTAGCCGTGTTTGTGTTTTGTACAAAAAATAATCCTTCTGCGGCTGCAAATCCCGATGTAAATGCTTGGAAATGAGCCACTAGCGAAATGTATCCCCTGAAAAAGACTTTTTTAGCCTGAGAGTGAATTGAGAAGGAATAAAGCTGATCTTGTATAGATAACGATTCCGGAACCTGTTTTGCATAAATTCATACCTCAGTCTGTCAATCTAGCTCTGGAAGATGACGCCATAATTACAAAATGGCTTTGCGCTATACTGGTCGACATACATCCACTCATTTTGAAAGATCGACTCGAATAAGGAAATACTATGCCCAGCCTGTTTATTGTGATGCTTGGTGGCCGTCATGCCCGTGCCAATACAGAAGTTCATGATGTGGTTCTGGCTGTAGGAGAGAGTCTAGAAGATACTTATCTGCAATTGAAAAATGCTTGGTTTGCGGAGCAGAAAGGTCTGCATATTGATGCTTGGGCAAAAATTAACGGGCTGGAGTTCGAGGGTAAATCCTATGCGTTGCAATTCACTGATGCTGCTCCGAATCCGGCCGATGAAAAACTTTGGCTGATTAATCTGGGTGGTTATGATTCACGCGAGTTTGGCGAGCTGCATCGTTATGTGCTGGTGGTTGCACAGAATGCCATGGTGGCTAAACAGCGCGGTAAAGCCTACTTCGCCCGGCACTGGCAAAAACAGCATACCGACCGTGTACTGGATGTAGATGACTGTCTTGCAATTGATCAGGTCTATGGCCGCTATGTCCAACTGGTAGAAGGCAGCTTTAGTGACAATCACTGGGAAAATACCTATCTCACCATTTAAAGTTGTCTATAAAAGAGAAAGTTTCTTCCGGCTGAAGGATTCGATAAGCGGTTTAAAAAATAACTTTATCAAAATTTAATAATTGGCATAATACTGTCAAGGAAAAAACAGTTTTGACTGAGATGGAATGTCTTAAATGGATTTAATTCAGGCAAATGGACAACCGCGTTATGGACGTTTCAAGGAGCTTCCAAAAAGTATTGACTATCAGGCATATCAATACAAAAATCCTTATGGTCATGTGCTGTCAGGCTGGCGTAAGCATTTAAAATATAAGAAATTCAAATTCTGTAGTATTCAGCACGAACATTATACCATTGGACTGGCGATCGCCGATATTGCATGGGCAGGGCATGGCTTTGTTTATGTCTATAACCATATGACCAATGAAGTGCTGGAATGGAATGCGATTAATTTCCTGTCCCGTAACACTGTGCTGGATGAACAGCCGCTGTTTAATCATAGTTATTTTCACAAGTCACCTTTTCAGATCGATATTCAGCATGCCAACGGCGTGCGTTATATCAATGTCAGCAAATATGGTGAAATTAAACTCAGTGCCCGAATTTTCTGTGCTGGAACCGATCCACTGAGTATGTGCAGTCCGACTGGCATCAATGGCTGGACCTATACCCAGAAACTGACCACTTTGGGCTGTGAAGGCTTTTTCATTAACAAGCAGGGACAAACCATCCAGTTTAATGAACGCAGCTTTGCCTCATTAGATGATACGTGTGGCTTTTTACGCCCGGAAACCGCCTGGTTCTGGCTGTCCTGTAATTTCTGGGATGTGAACCATAACCGGATTGGGCTTAATCTGGCTTCGGGCGTGAATGAAAGTTTTGGCAACGAGAACTGTCTGTGGGTCAATGGAAAAATTTATCCACTGGCCGATGTGCTGTTCCAGCAGGAATCGGAAAACCAATGGACGATTCAGTCGCTGGATGAAAGATTGAATCTGATGGTCAGCACAGGCTGGCGCCGTTATGAAAATCTAAACCTGCGTCTGGTCGGGAGCCAGTTTAGTCAGTGGCAAGCCAAGGTTTCCGGAACGATTCAGCAAGATGATCAGGAAATTATTTTACTAAATGAATATGCCTTGCTTGAACAGCATTATGCCAAGTGGTAAATGTACAGGCATAAGACATAAAAAAAGCCTTCAATTTTGAAGGCTTTTTGATTTGAACTTAATCTTTGGCAGCCTGCCAGAAGGCTTCACCGGCCTGAATAGGATCATTGGTTTCGGCTAGAGTTTTTACCCAGACATCATATTGGGCAATTACCGGATGCTGGGAAGGGTGGAAATCTTTTTTAAACCAGTCCCGATATTGTGTACCCATACGGGTCAATTTCCCGTTACGGCCAAAAAACCAGGGCAGTCCTTTTAAGTTCATTTGTAAACGTTGTAATGGCGTGAATCCATCATGTTTAAGCATGATATTGGCGCGGTATATGGTAAAGCTGAACATGAGCAGGGTAGTAATCACCAAGCTATATTTTCGCAGAAGCTCTGGAGTTTTTGCTACATCTTTCATCACATCAAAAGCCACATCACGATGTTCCATTTCTTCAATGGCATGCCATGCAAACATGGCACGAACAAAAGGATGGGCATCTCTTAACGTATCTTTCTGTCCAAAAAAAGTCTCGGCCATTAGCGCAGTCAGATGCTCTGCGGCAGCAGTTACCGCGATATTGTATTCAGGTGAGCGGTTTTTCAAGTCGTAATTCATCATGTAATTCAGGCGCTGAATGAACTGATCTACGGGCATGCCTTGCTCGCGCATCAGCTGATTCATTTTTTCATGGGTCATGCCATGCTGCGCTTCCTGACGAATAAAATCTGCAACACGCTGCTGCAGTTCCGGGTCTGTGATCTGATCGCGGAACAGGCGTACACTCTGAATAAAATAGCGCTCACCATCAGGAAAGGTCAGGCTCAGGGCATCGAACATGCGGGTCAGAAAGGGATCGCCGCCCAACCAGTAGCGTGGAATTTCATCCAGTTTAAAATCAAGCTGGGTCCGTACTACGGGCTTTATCAAAGATTTTAATACTGCATTCATCTTGTACGTTCTTTTTTATGATGATGCGAACAGTATGTCGGGGAATCCTGTAATTGTTTTGACATAGCTTGCCAATTTTTATACATTTTATGCCAAATGAAAATAAAACTGCTCAGACTAAAGCAGGCAGCGAGAAGTGCGCATGCAAGAAATTAAAATATCCAATGGTTATATTCAACTCTGGGCGACCTATCTGCGCGGTCTGCAAATTGAGCCTTTGGAAGCTGACTTTCTGCAAGAACTACATGAAGTGCTTGTCCCCCTGATTGATCAGCCTTTTGCCACACAAGTGCCTCTAGAATTATTGAATCAGCTTCTTTTAACAACCCGGCAGTATTTAAACTGTCCGCAGCTGATTTTCGAGATTGTACAAGTCATTCGCCCAGAACATTTTGGTGTGCTCGGTTATATGGCTTCGCGGAGCAGCAGCGTTGCGGAAATGATTTGCCATATCATGCGTTTTCAACGACTGGTGGTTGATGGCGGTGAGTTTGTACCTTTGCAGTTGAAGCAGCATGAATGCAGTATTGAATTATACTGGGCCTATCTGGACGAAAAATATAATCTGCTAAATGAACTGACCATGGCCGCGATGGTGCAGTTGGGACGTGTCATTTTACAGGATCATCAACTGTTAGTCCGTTGTGTACGCTTTGTCCATGCGCCCGATAGGGGACAAATGCATTATCAAAAGTTTTTCGCCAGCGAGGTGAAATTTTCCCAAGCCTACTACGGCATAGAACTGGATTTACAAGGACTGGCACATCGGTCTGAGCAGGCAGATCCTATGCTGTTACAGTTGCTGGTGCATCAGGCAGAACAGGCCATTGCAGCCAAGCCACTAGTTGAGAATCATCTGGAACAGGCCCAGCAAATGATTGCCGAACAGCTCCGTACCCGGCATCAGGCCATTAAAGTTGAACAGCTTGCCCGGCAGTTGCTGATGTCGACACGGAGTTTGCAACGCTTATTCAGCACACATGGCACCTCATTTAAAAAACTGCTGGAACAGCAGCGGATTAAACGTTGCGAGCTGCTGTTGCAACAGGGAATGGGGTTGAGCGAGATCGCTGAGCAGCTGGATTATTCTGACCAGTCGGCATTGGCACGGGCCTACAAGGCAGCCACCGGACAGACATTGTTAGAGCGCAAAAGGCAGTTACACCAACAGCGCAGCTAAAAAAAGCGACCCAAACAGGTCGCTTTTTTATTTGAAGAAAATGGTGAGGTTAAGCGCTGGCTTTGATCTTGGGGAATCTAAATGCAATCGCCGCAATCGCAAAAATGGCCAGAATCCAGCAATAGTACACACCACCAATCAGTTCAACCGGTGAGATTTTTGCAATAGAACAGGCCAGTAGTAACTGTGCGCCATAGGGAATCAACCCTTGCACCACACAGGAGAAAATATCCATCAGTGCCGCAGAACGCTTGGGATCTACACCGTATTCTTTGGCAACTTCACGTGCCATATCTCCAGACAGAATAATCGCCACGGTATTATTGGCCACAAAAATATTCGAAAATACTACCAAGAAGCTGATCCCGATTTCGCCAGCACGTTGCTGACCGACTTTAAACAGACGGGTCAGGCTATAAATACGCTCGATCAGCCAGCGTAAACCGCCTTCACGTTGCATGATCGCCGACAGGCCACCCAGGAACATGGACAATAATGCCACTTCAAACATGCCGACAAAGCCATCATAAATTGAAGTATTCAGTTTGAGCAGATCAAATTCAGCTGTGGCAAACAGGCCAAACAAGCCGGAAAGTAGTACCCCAATGGTCAGCACAGCCAGAACGTGTAAACGGCTAAAGGCTAAAATAAATACGGCGATATAAGGTAAGACCAGAAGCCAGTTGAAGTCCTTGTATTCCACTGCATTGCTACTACCGCTACTCAACACGTAAATCAAAATAGTCACGATTGAGGCAGGAACCGCAATCCAGACATTGACTCTGAATTTGTCACGCAGTTGTACGCCCTGACTGGTCGTTGCAGCAATGGTGGTATCCGAGATCATTGAAAGATTGTCACCGAACATGGCACCACCAACGACCGCACCAACCGCATAAACTACATTGATCTCGGTGACCTCGGCAAATCCAAAAGCGATCGGCGCACAGGCTGCAATGGTGCCCATGGAGGTACCCATAGCCGTGGCAATAAAGGCCGAGATCACAAACAGCATCGGCAGAATAAATGTGGGTGGAATCACCGACAAGCCCATCTGCACAGTGGCATCCACACTGCCAATGGCACTACTGACGCTGGCAAAGGCACCGGCCAGCATAAACACCATAAACATCAGGATTAAGTTCGGATGACTGGCACCTCTGATGAATTCCTCAATGCCTTGGTTAAGTTTACCGCGATACACTAATGCAGCCAAGATAATCGCAGGCAGGGCAGCCACAGGCGCTTTCACCTGATAGAACGCGAACTCGGTTCCGATCAGGGAATGATAGATTCCGCTACCCAAAAATATGGTTAAAAATACAATAAGCGGCAGCAGTGCAATGGCGCGTGCCTGCACTGTCGCCTCAGAATCAGTCTGCATAGGAGATAAAAAAGTAAGAGAATAGGACTAGTATAAAGCAGGTTTTGCAATTTCAGAAAACTTTATATGAATGCGCTAACATCTGCATTTTTATTAATTTTTATATGATAAAAATAAGTTTATCTAAATATTCAAGATTTTAGGTAATAGCAAAATTAGGCATCTTTGATCATTGTGAAAAAAATCAAAATAATCGTAAATAGACCCTTCCGAATTGTTTTGAAATCTTCGCACAGGAAATGAAGTACTCGAGGTCGGTATCGCAGACTGTTCATTGGACAAAAAATAGCGTTACAATGCGATGTCTTGTATTTCTACATAGTCAATGCCTCAAGTTTGAAACACGTTAAGGAAAATATCACCCTATGTCACGTTTAGCCGCCCGATTTGCACAACTTAAATCTCAACAGCGTAAAGCTTTAGTTTCTTATGTAATGGCTGGTGATCCGCATCCAGAAATTACGGTGCCTTTGTTGCATGAGATGGTGGATGCGGGTGTCGACGTGATTGAGCTGGGACTTCCTTTCTCAGACCCGATGGCAGATGGACCGGTGATTGCGCTAGCTGCTGAACGTGCTCTGGCTGGTGGGACCAATACACTGGATGCACTGCATATGGTGAAAGAATTTCGCTTGAAAGACCGCGAAACACCAGTGGTGCTGATGGGTTATCTGAATCCGGTTGAAGTAATTGGCTATGAAAAGTTTGTGGCTTATGCTTATGAATGTGGAGTAGACGGCGTACTGCTGGTGGACTTACCGCCAGAAGAAGCAAAAAGTCTGGGTGAAGTACTGGAAAAATATGACATGGATCAGATTTTCCTGCTGGCACCAACTTCAACCGATGCACGTATTCAACATGTAGCAAAACAGGCCAGCGGCTTTATTTACTATGTGTCACTGAAAGGCGTGACTGGTGCAGCAACTTTAGATGTTTCTGAAGCTGCTGCACGCATTCAAAAGATTAAAGCTGTGACTGATGTTCCTGTAGGCGTAGGTTTCGGTATCAGTGATGCTGCATCTGCGAAAGCGATGGGTGTTGCTGCCGATGCAGTTATTGTGGGTAGTGCGTTTGTAAAGCAGTTTGCAACGCTCGCACCAGAACAAGCCGTTATTGCAACGGTGAATAAAGTCAAGGAGCTTCGAGCAGCGCTCGATGAGTTAGTATGAGTCAACAACTGAAATCAGGCAAAATTCTGAGCCCATCGACCCCATGGACGGAGCGCACTGTTCCGGGCATTCAGGTACCCGATGAGCAAACGGCATATAAAGCGACATTTACCGAGCCTACGATTGAGTGCCCTGAATGTCATGCATTGGTGACCCGTACTGCCATGTCATTCAATGCCTATGTCTGTCCGCAATGTGATGAACATTTGCGTATGAAAGCCCGTGAGCGTCTGAACTGGTTCTTTGACCAGGTACAAACAGAGCTGGGTCAGGAATTTGTAGCCAAAGATCCACTGAAATTTGTCGATAGCAAAGCCTATCCAGACCGTATGGCTGAAGCGCAAAAGAAAACCGGTGAAACTGAAGCACTGGTCGTGATTCAAGGTTTGCTGAAAGGCGTACCGATGATTGCCTGTGCGTTTGAATTCGACTTCATGGGCGGTTCGATGGGTACAGTAGTGGGTGACCGCTTTGTTCAGGCGGCAGAACGTGCGATTGAAACCCGTCAGCCCCTGATCTGTTTTGCTGCTTCTGGTGGTGCACGTATGCAGGAAGGCATGTTGTCCCTGATGCAAATGGCGCGTACTTCGGCTGCAATCCAGCGTTTAAAAGAAGCGGGTCTGCCTTATGTGGTCGTACTGACTCATCCGGTATACGGTGGTGTAACTGCTTCATTGGCAATGCTGGGTGATGTACATCTTGCCGAACCGAAAGCGATGATTGGCTTTGCCGGTAAACGTGTAATCGAACAGACCGTACGTGAAAAACTGGAAGAGCCGTTCCAGCGCGCGGAATATTTGCTTGATCATGGGGTAATCGATCAGATTGTTCACCGTCATGCATTACGTGATACAGTTTATCGTATCGTTACGAAGTTGATGAATTTGCATTGAACACAGCACCATTAGCAACAGATTCTTTAAACACATGGCTCGATTATTGGAGCCATGTTCACGTTACGGGTATTGATTTAGGTCTGGAGCGCGTTATTCCGGTGGCTGAAAAGCTGGGCGTGACATCTCCAGAGGCCAAAGTGCTGACAGTGGCAGGAACCAATGGGAAGGGTTCAACCACTACCACACTGGCCGCGATTCTGAATGCACAAGGCTTCAAGGTCGGGTTGTATCAATCTCCGCATGTGTATCGCTTTAATGAACGCGTTAAATTACGCGGCATTGAGGTGGAAGATCAGTTGCTGATTGATGCTTTTGTTCAGGTCGATCAAGCTCGTCGCGAATGCGGTTTGAGCCTATCTTTCTTTGAAGCCACCACACTGGCCGCTTTTGTGATTTTTAAAGATCAAGGCTGTGATGTCTGGGTGCTGGAAGTTGGCTTAGGCGGCCGTCTGGATGTGGTCAATGTGGTCAATCCGGATGTTGCGGTGATTACCAATATTGGTCTGGATCATACTGACTGGCTTGGTGACACCATCGAGAAAATTGCTTTTGAAAAGGCCGGAATTATTCGCCCGGATATTCCCGTGGTGTTTGGTGGACAACAACAGATCCCGCAAGCCATTCTGGATAAAGCTCACGAATGTAATGCTCCCTTGTATGCCATCAACCGGGATTATTTTTATGAAGCGTTTGAAGATGGCCAAAGCTGGGCTTTTGCTTCATCGGGTACCACCTTAAAACTCCCAACAGGATCGCTGGCGCTGGATAATATTTCTACCGCCGTGGCCGCCATTCTGCTGAGCGGATTAAATGTCAGCCAGCAGGCAATTGCGCAAGGCATTCAAACGGCAAAATTGCCGGGACGGTTTGAAATCCGTCAAATCCAGAATAAAACCGTGATTTTTGATGCCGGACATAACCCGCATGGGGTCGAATTTCTGCTGAAACAGTTGCGAGATTATTTAAATTACAATCAAAAATATAATGAAGTTATTTGCGTATTTTCAATGCTGGCAGATAAAGATATAAATTCTGTCGCCAAGTTATTGAAAGACACAGTTCAATTGTGGAAAATTGCACCATTATCCGTTCCGCGTGCGGCAGAGGTCACAGTTTTGGCTGATGCTTTAAGCGGTGAGGCGGTAGAACAATTTGACAATGTAAAATTAGCTTTTAAATCAGCACTGGATCAAACAGATAATAATCAGCTGATTTTGGTATGTGGATCATTTCATACCTTAGAAGCGGTATGGGAGTATTTGGAAGAATGTCAATGAATAACAAACAGCGCTGGATGGGCGGTGTTGTTTTACTCGGTGGTGGTGTTTTATTGGCAGCATTACTCCTGAAAGGCCAAGATGAAATCAATCATGACCGTCAGCAAAATCCGGCCCAGGCTGCGGAAGTCGAAAATAAAGAATCAGGCAATCATTCACTCGGTTCTTTGACGGTCGATGTGGAAACAGAAAAACGCTTACTTGAACAGCAACGCCGTGATCGCGAAAAAGCAGTTGCAGAACAGGAGGCGCGTGCGGCCGAGTTTTTAGCGATGCAACAGCAGGCTGAGGCAGATGCTGCGCGTAAAGCTGCAGAAGAATATGCTGCACTGAATGCACACCGTATGGGACAGCAAAGTTCCGATAATATTCCGCCAGAACTGGTGGAAGACGAACAGGCCAAGCAGAAACGTCTGGCTGAAGAAAAAGCACTACAAGAAAAAAAGTTAGCCCAGCAGCAGCTGGACCAACAAAAAGCCAATAGTTCTACTGATGCAGCCAAGAAAGAAGCAGAGCGTAAAGCGGCTGAAAGTAAAGCTGTAGAAGAAAAACGCAAATTAGAGCAGCAGCAAAAAGCCGAAGCAGAACGTAAGGCGGCTGAAGCAAAACGTAAAGCCGAGGAAGAGCGTAAAGCGACTGAAAAGAAAGAAGCTGAACGTAAAGCCGCCGAGGAAAAACGTAAAGCCGACGAAAAGCGTAAAGCTGAAGAAGCCAAGAAGAAAGCAGAAGCTGAACAGGCACGTAAACTTCTGGAAGGAGAAGAGGACAAGCAATGGATGGTGCAGGTGGCACTGGCTGCGAATGAAGCCAATGCAGATGCGGTGGCAGCCAAGCTGCGTGCCAAAGGCTATAAGGTCACCAAAAGTCCTACTTCTAAAGGTATACGTATCATGGTTGGACCCTCTAAAGACCGTGATACTGCAGACGCACTCCGCAAGAAAATCACGTCTGATGCCAGCCTGAATATGAAATCAGCTTGGGTCAATGACTGGGTGCCACTAGATAAGCGTTAATTATTTTGGTTAGTCGAAATTTCTGTAGATGGATTTGCGAGCTGTTCGCGAATCCATTTTACATTTTCAGGCGTGAATAACTTTTCGATATTCCGCCAAATTGTATGAAAGCCATAACCGCCATGTTTCATTTCCTGTAGCGCCTGCTCAGCCGGCCAATGTTCAAAAATAATCCGGTACATGGCGACACTGGCACCGGTACGGTCTGAACCGTGATAACAATGCAGTAAAACTTTTTGGTTGTTTTGTTGTGCTTGCTGGATCAGTAGCATAACTTCCAATAAATCTTCTCGATCAATTGCCCAGGTATGTATGGGTACATGATGCAGCTGAAAGTTTTCATTGCTCAAAACAAAGCTGTCTTTATCCCGCGAACGTAAATTAATAACCACATCGATATGATGTTGCTTTAAATAGGGAACGAGTTCGGATGAAGGCTGTTCACTACGATAGACAAAATTACTGATTTGATGAAAATTATAATCCTGATGAATTGCCTTTCCCCAATGCTGAGGACGTTCATGCGCAGGCAGGGCGGGCGTGGTCACACAACCTGTGGTCAGGAGGTAGCCACTTATCATGATTGGAAATATACAGATTTTCATACAAACCCTGATTGTTGTTTTTGTCCTTTAAAGTTTAAAGTGAATACGAGATTTTGAATATAAAAAAGCCTATCCGAAGACAGGCTTTATAGTGATAGTTCTCTTGTTTTTTATGATAGCGCTTTTAATTTTGCTCAGGCTGCGGCGTAAGCCTTAAATAAGGCGTTACCGCGGTATAACCTTTAGGGAAGCGTTGCTTGATCTCGTCCTCATCTTTTAATGAAGGAACGATCACGACATCCTCACCCTGCTGCCAGTTTGCTGGCGTGGCTACTTTATGTTTATCAGTGAGTTGCAGGGAGTCTATGACACGCAAGATTTCATGGAAATTACGTCCTGTCGATGCAGGATAAGTAATAATCAAACGGACTTTTTTGTTGGGGTCGATGACTACTAAAGAACGAACCGTTAGAGTTTCGCTGGCATTCGGATGGATAAAGTCATACAGCTCGGAGACTTTACGATCCTGATCGGCAATAATCGGGAAATTGACCGTGGTATTCTGGGTTTCATTGATGTCTTTAATCCAGCCATGGTGTGATTCAACATCATCGACCGACAGGGCAATCGCTTTCACGCCCCGTTTTGCGAACTCGTCTTTCAGTTTTGCGGTATAGCCAAGTTCAGTGGTACATACTGGTGTATAGTCGGCAGGGTGTGAAAATAAAATACCCCAGCTATCGCCCAGAAAATCATAAAAATTAATCAGGCCTTCACTGGATTGCTGTTCAAAATTCGGTGCGGTATCGCCTAGACGTAAACTCATCTTTTTGCCTCAATTGGTTTTTTAATGGAGAGATAAGATTTAATATGAACCAATATTTATATAATTAAAAATAGTGTTTTTATCTTTCTTTATGAATAAACTGCATAAGCAAGATATCCATCTATCCAGAAGTGCAAAAATCAGTCAATTAATTGACTATGTTGCACAGGGAAAATTTGCTACATTACTTTGCCTTAGATCTTAGGGCTAGAACTAAGGATCAGATTTTTTTAGCGGTTTTACAGCAAAACCCTTGTAGTTCAAATTTCTAGCACCATAATAACGACTAAGAACATATTCATTTGACAAGCAAGATTTAGAGAGTCTATTCATGTTGGCAAGTCTGATCGGAGGAATCTTCGGTACCAAAAATGAGCGCGAACTCAAACGCATGCGTAAAATCGTAGACAAGATTAATGCGCTCGAGCCGACGATATCATCCCTGAGCGATGCAGACTTATCTGCAAAAACTGAAGAATTCAAACAACGATATAATAAGGGTGAAACCCTTGATAAATTACTTCCTGAAGCATTTGCAGTCTGTCGTGAAGCCGCTAAGCGAGTGATGGGCATGCGTCATTATGACGTGCAGCTGATTGGCGGTATTACCTTGCATGAAGGCAAAATCGCAGAGATGCGTACCGGTGAGGGTAAAACCCTGATGGGTACTTTGGCCTGCTATCTGAATGCCATCAGTGGCCAAGGTGTGCATGTCATTACCGTGAACGATTATCTGGCACAGCGTGATGCCGAGTTAAACCGTCCATTATTTGAATTTTTGGGTTTAAGCATCGGTATCATTTATTCCATGCAAAATCCGATGGAAAAGGCTGAAGCTTATCGTGCTGATATTACTTACGGTACCAATAACGAATTCGGTTTTGACTATCTGCGTGACAATATGGTGTTCTCGCTGGCCGAGAAAAAGCAGCGTGGTCTGATCTATGCCATTATCGATGAGGTCGATTCGATCCTGATTGATGAAGCACGTACCCCGCTGATTATTTCTGGTCAAAGTGAAGACTCTTCGCAGCTTTATGCAGCCATTAATAATATTCCACCAAAGTTAAAACCACAGAAAGAAGAAAAAGTGCCGGACGGTGGCCACTTCTGGATTGATGAAAAACAGCGTTCAGTTGAAATTACTGAAGTGGGCTTTGAAACCATTGAAAGTGAACTGATTGAAATGGGCCTGCTGGCTGAAGGTGAGAGCCTGTATTCAGCGGCGAACCTGAACCTGTTGCATCATGTCACTGCAGCGATTCGCGCCCATTATCTTTATCAACGCAATGTGCAATACATCATTAACGATGGTGAAGTGATTATTGTCGATGAAAATACCGGTCGTACCATGCCGGGACGTCGTTGGTCTGAAGGTTTGCATCAAGCTGTAGAAGCCAAAGAAGGTCTGGAAATCCAGCCGGAAAACCAGACTCTGGCAACCACAACCTTCCAGAACTATTTCCGTCTGTATAAAAAACTGTCCGGGATGACCGGTACTGCTGATACTGAAGCAGCGGAAATGAAAGAAATTTATGGTCTGGATGTGGTGCTGATTCCGACGCACCGTCCAATGATCCGGGATGACCAGAACGATTTGATTTATCTAAATCGTGAAGGAAAATATAACGCCATTATTCAAGAAATTCAGCGTGTGCATGAAGCAGGTGTTGCGCCAATTCTGATTGGTACAGCCACCATTGAAGCGTCTGAAATCCTTTCGGACAAGCTAAAAGCAGCTGGCATTGAACATGAAGTGCTAAATGCCAAGCAGCATGAGCGTGAAGCCGATATTATTGCCCAAGCGGGTGCACCACGTGCTGTAACCATTGCTACCAACATGGCCGGTCGTGGTACCGACATTTTGCTCGGTGGTAACTGGAAAGCATTACTGGCGAAAATTGAAAACCCAACTCCTGAAGATGAAGCGCGTCTGAAAGCAGAATGGGAGGTCAATCATCAGGCAGTGCTGGATTCGGGCGGTTTGCATATTATCGGTTCCGAACGTCATGAATCACGCCGTATCGATAACCAGTTGCGTGGCCGTGCCGGCCGTCAGGGTGACCCTGGTGTATCGCGCTTCTACCTGTCACTGGAAGACGACCTGATGCGTATCTTTGCCGGTGATCGCGTAGTCGGTATGATGCGTGCCATGGGCTTACAGGAAGATGAAGCCATTGAGCACAAGATGGTATCTCGGTCGATTGAAAATGCCCAGCGTAAAGTGGAAGCACGTAACTTTGACATTCGTAAGAACCTGTTGAAATACGATGACGTCAATAACGAACAGCGTAAGATTATTTATAGCCAACGTGATGACATCCTGGCGGAAAGCTCATTGCAGGATTATATTGAAGAAATGATCCGTGAAGTGATGCAGGGTGTGATCGCCAATTATATTCCACCTGAATCGATTCATGACCAGTGGGATATTGAAGGTCTGGAACTGGCATTGCGTGAAGACCTGTCAATAGATATTCCTGTCGGCCAATGGCTGGAACAGGACCGTCGTCTGGATGAAGAGGCTTTGGTCGAGCGTATTACAGATGAAGTGCTGAATCGCTACCGTTCACGTCGTGAGCAAATGGGTGAAGAATCTGCAGCGTCGCTTGAACGTCACTTTATGCTGAATTCTCTGGACCGTCACTGGAAAGAACATCTGGCGGCTATGGACTACTTGCGTCAGGGGATTCATTTACGTGGTTATGCACAGAAGAATCCAGAGCAGGAATACAAAAAAGAAGCTTATAACCTGTTTGTGAACATGCTCGGTACGATTAAGTCCGATGTAGTGACAGATCTGTCGCGTATCCACGTACCGACCCCTGAAGAACTGGCCGAAATGGAAGCACAGCAACAGGCACAGGCTGAGGCAATGCGTTTGCAGCTATCTCATCAGGAATTTGACGGCTTGCTTGCAGGTGAACATGAGATGGATACCGAACAGAATGCTCAGGCGAATCCTGTAGCGCCAGTCTTTGAAGCGCCGGCAAGTCGTAATGCACCTTGCCCGTGTGGTTCAGGCCTGAAATACAAACAGTGTCATGGCAAGATCTAAACTGGATTAGAAATCAGAGCCACATGGCTCTGATTTTTTTATGTATGAAGATTTTTCAGAAATTGAATACTGTTTGCAGTCTTAGGAATTAAATGCTATTTAATGGCTGATTCAACACCTCAAAGTGGAAGAACCTGAATGAAAAAAGTATTAAAAACGCTCATGATTGCTGCTTTGGCAATGCCTGTATTAAGTTTTGCACAGACTCCATCTACCACAACACTGGATAAAGTTGAGCAAGCGGTGGGTACGACCACTGCCCAAGTGCAACGCACGGATACACAAGTGACGGTAGTCAGTCCACGTACGGGGATTAGTTATACCTTTGCCAATCAGAATCGTCCGATTGTATTGCAGACTGCTGCAATTGCAGCGGCCAATGCAGCAAATGCAGACCGGATTGTTGCCACAAATCCGGCCCTTTCAAGCGTAAGTCAGCAACAGGCCAAACAGGCTTTATTGAATCAAGCTGGACAAATGGCACAAAACTAAAAACATCTCATTAAAAAATATGAAAACCAGTCTTGATGACTGGTTTTTTATTGTGAAAATCTATAATAAATCTTAGGCAGGCTCTGGCTTTGGCTCGATTTTTTATTGCAGATCAACTAAGCTGTATTTTTCTGAAACTTCAAGATTGGATTTTAAAATGGCAGTTGGTGACGTATCTATGCCACAGATGCATGTGGTGAAAGGGGTTAAAATTGGTTCGGCTGAAGCCTATGTACGCTATCAGAACCGACGTGACCTGGTGATATTTGAACTGGCTGCCGGCTCCAATGTTGCAGGGGTATTTACCCAGAATGCCTTCTGCGCAGCCCCGGTGCATGTGTCAAAAGCACATTTAAAGATAGGCAATCCACGGTATCTCGTCATTAATACCGGTAATGCCAATGCGGGTACTGGCCCGACAGGTATGGTAAATGCAGAAGCGACCTGTGCCAAACTGGCCGAGCTGGCCGGAGTAAAACCTGAAGAAGTATTACCGTTTTCAACAGGTGTGATTGGCGAGCAGTTGCCAATGGAACGTTTGCTCAGTGGATTGCAGCCAGCCCTGGATTCATTGCGTGATGATGCCTGGATGGATGCAGCGACAGGAATTATGACCACGGATACCACACCGAAAGGTGCATCCGAACAGTTCGAACTGGATGGTATTACTTATACCATGACAGGTATTTCCAAGGGTGCCGGCATGATTCGTCCAAATATGGCGACCATGCTGGGCTATGTGGCCACAGATGCGCCGATCAGCCGTGAACTGGTACAGCAGCTTTTGTCTGAGACAGTAAACCAGTCATTTAACCGTATTACGATTGACGGCGATACTTCAACCAATGACTCCTGTATCTTGATCGCTACAGGTCAGGCGGGTGGTGTCGAAATTACTTCGATTGAAGATTCGCGTTATGCAGCGGTGCGAGAGATACTGATGCGCATCATGAAACGCCTTGCACAACTGATCGTGCGTGATGGTGAAGGTGCAACCAAATTTATTACCGTCACAGTCGAGGGGGGTGCCAATACCCAGGAATGCTGTGATGTAGCCTATAGCATAGCCCATTCACCCTTGGTTAAAACCGCGATCTTTGCTTCTGATCCAAACTGGGGGCGTATTCTGGCTGCGATTGGTTATGCCAGTGTAGTAAATTTAGACGTTGCAAAAATTCAGGTTTGGTTAGATGATGTACAAATCTGCAAAGATGGTGGTGCAGCAGCAGATTATACCGAAGCGGCAGGTGCACGTGTCATGGCACAACCTGAAATGACGATTCGTGTTGATCTTGGACGGGGTGAAGCAAAAGATACGGTCTATACCTGTGACTTATCTTATGATTATGTAAAAATCAATGCAGATTATCGTTCATAATCCAGATTGTTTTGAAAGCCTCCATTGCGGGGCTTTTTTTATACTTAATGATTTTTAATGACTGGTCAAAAATAGCGTATCGCCAGAGATGACCGGGATGAAGGGTGAAAGGTTCATTGAATAATGAATCATGAGGGTAGAGTAAGAGTTGTTATGAATGATGCGACTAAATTAATAGCGAATGAAGCTAAATCGATTGTGCAGGAGCATTTAGATCGTTTAGGAGATCCCAAAGAGCATCAGATCAGTGCACAAGCCAAACAGGAAAAATTTGCCCAGATTCAGACCGAGCTGGAAAAACAGGATGCGGTTTTAGTCGCGCATTATTATTGTGATCCTGAAGTGCAGGAGCTAGCCGAACTTACAGGTGGTTGTGTTTCTGATTCACTGGAAATGGCACGTTTTGGTCGCGATCACCCAGCATCGACGCTTGTGGTAGCAGGTGTGAAATTTATGGGTGAAACTTCAAAAATCCTTTCACCTGAAAAAACGGTACTCATGCCTACTCTGGAAGCCACCTGTTCGCTAGATCTGGGCTGTCCTGTAGATGAGTTTAGCAAGTTCTGTGATGCTCATCCTGATCATACTGTAGTGGTCTATGCCAATACTTCTGCTGCGGTGAAAGCACGTGCCGATTGGGTGGTCACCTCAAGTTGTGCAGTGGAAATTATTGAGCATCTGGACAGTCTGGGTGAAAAAATTATATGGGCACCGGATCAGCATCTGGGACGTTATATTCAGAACAAAACCGGAGCTGACATGCTGCTTTGGGACGGGGCTTGTATCGTACATGAAGAATTCCGCTCCCGCGGTATTGCTAGTATGAAAGCTTTATATCCAGATGCGGCAGTTTTGGTACATCCGGAATCACCCATGTCCGTGGTAGAAATTGCAGATGCAGTTGGGAGTACTTCGCAACTGATCAAGGCAGCCCAAACTTTACCGCACAAGCGATTAATTGTGGCAACAGACCGTGGCATCTTCTATAAAATGCAGCAAGCTGTCCCGGATAAGATCCTGATTGAGGCTCCAACCGCTGGAGAAGGAGCAACATGTCGTTCCTGTGCACATTGTCCTTGGATGGCAATGAACGAACTTGATGGAATTTTGCAGGTTTTGCAGCATCGTGATCAGGAGATTCATGTGGACCCCACTTTAGCTCAGCGAGCCAAATTACCCCTAGATCGAATGTTAGATTTTAGCGCCAGCTTAAAACGCTAGAAATTTGTATAAAAAATGTCTGAAATGCTTGATAAATAAACGCTTGAAGTGTTTTTTCGATTTTTTTTAAATATAGGTGTTGACGTCTCAGGGCGTCACGCCTAGAATGCACACCGTACCGAACGAGATGTTCGATACAAAAGCTGAGATGAATCGGAGCATAGCACAGCCTGGTAGTGCACCTGGTTTGGGACCAGGGGGTCGTAGGTTCGAATCCTACTGCTCCGACCAATTCTTCAAGGCAAATGATGTTAGCATCAGTAAAGCGCTTGTAGCTCAGTTGGATAGAGCATCCGCCTTCTAAGCGGATGGTCACAGGTTCGAATCCTGTCAGGCGCGCCATTTGGTGGCTTGATATTAAGAACTAAATGTGATAATGGTGGATGTAGCTCAGTTGGTAGAGCCCTGGATTGTGATTCCAGTTGTCGCGGGTTCGAATCCCGTCATTCACCCCAACTTTTAAAGTTGAATTCGGAGCATAGCACAGCCTGGTAGTGCACCTGGTTTGGGACCAGGGGGTCGTAGGTTCGAATCCTACTGCTCCGACCATCTCCTTCAAGATGGTCGAGATAAAAGATACCGCGTTAAGCGGTTTTTTTATGCCTGAAATCTATGTTTGGCTTAAAGTGAGTAAGGATAAGTATTTGGGGTTAAAAATAACTAATCAATTATCTGGTTATTAAAGTTATTAAAATAATATTTCCTCATTCCTCATTCCTCATTCCTCATTCCTCATTCCTCATTCCTCATTCTTCATTCTTCATTCTTCATTTGAATATCCAATAACTGTGATTAGAAAAGATCTTCTGATTAATGAACTTTTTTTGGGATTAGCAATTATTTTCGACACAAGGTTTATTTAAATTATTCCAAAACAATAGTTTTAAAAAGATATTAAAGGGCATAAAAAATAAGAAGCATAAATTGTAATTTTTCAGTTAATAAAGAAATAAAGATTATTTTTAATAATGAGATTGTGAAAATAGAAGTTTGTAGTGTTAAAAAAAGAATATTTCAGATTGAAAAGTATACATATATGTATATTTTGCAGAAATAATAAACAGTCGTTAGGTTTTTTCTGAATTATTTAAAAAATGGGGTTGCAAGGGATGTGAAATGCTGTAGAATGCACATCCATCGGCGGTGATGAAGATTAAAACTTCTGATAAAACAGTGACTTAGTTAAGATTGATTGAGTT
>NZ_LSZI01000008.1:0-50200 GCF_001647535.1 Acinetobacter sp. SFA
CAATGAAAATAATTTCGATCAATCAACCAGTAAAAATCCACACAAGTTGTTCTTCATAATCTCTTAATGATCTTTCTAACACCTCGTCAGTGCTAGAAGCTGGACTTCGATATACTTAACAACTCAGCAATCTGCTTCGTTCGTTTCCGTCTATCTCGTCGGTATGGGTGCATTCTAGAGGATTTCAGAATCATTGCAACCCCCAATTCACTATATTTTTCACGCATGTATCTTTTTTCTACAAAATTCATTAAAAAATCGTTTTTTTATCTAAATTTTGAGCATTTTTCTGCATTAAAAGCTGTACTCAGTGCAATTTTCTTTAATACCGCCAATCTCATTAAGACCTCATAGCTATCAAAAATGTATAAATTTCAAAAAAATGCCTAAACTTCAATCAGACGTTAAGTTTTCCACACTCTATATCCAGAACTTTCTAAAATTTCCTTATATCTATTTATATCTTTTTCTGTTTTCTAACTGGCTTATTAGACAAATAAAGGTAGAAAGCAAAATTTACTACTTTTTCTATGATCTTTTTTTACTACGAGATTTTTAAAAGCACAAATACCGGCCTGATCCCCACTGGTTCCAGATCAGTTCTAAAATTTCATTAAAGATATTTAAAGATAAAAAGGGATTAAAGTAGATTAATTCGTCTTTGATGAACTACGATCTTTTATCCAATGCTGCATCACTTCCTGAATAACCTCTTTTTTACCGTTATAGTCTTCAGCAGCGAATAATAATTTAGCCCGATGTGGTAATCGTTCTTTGACTAAGGAAAAAAGCAGATAATGTGAGGCAAGATCTAATTGCTGGAATAAAGCACAAGCATAGTGAAAAGACTTTCGCTTTTGTTCAGAAACGTCATATTCAAATAAAAAACGTAAAATGAAATCAATATCTTCATCAAACATCTGTTCAGTCTGGTAGTGATACACCTTATTTACCTTTCTTTTTTATAAATGAAATGAGGTTTAAAAAAGGATGAAGCTAATTTTGACTTTATTTCATTTGTTGAATACCGAAAATCGCGCTTAGACCACAGCAATAAAAAAGGAAGAGATCTCTCCCAAAATCTCTCCCTTAGAATTGAATCTTTACCCGATCCACGATGTCATTATTATAGTTATTCACTTTAAAGCTTAAAAAGAGTCTCTTTGGAAGGAGACCTTATAAATTGTGGATTTACCTTATTATTACTACCCTCTAGATGTCTAAACAAATTCTCTAGATGAATAAATCCTATACATAATATTCCCGAAAAGCAAGCAATTTGGAAAAAATTACCTATTGTTTTCATAGGGTTTTTTTTGAAGTTACTTATTCGATTTATGAATATAGGACATCAATAAAAAAGCAGGCCGAAGCCTGCTTTTATTTCAACAACTTAGCTCTAAATTTAGTCAACAAAAGTCACTTTAGCGATGGATTTTTTACTCGCTTGAATAATCAAAGTCACGTTCTCTTTCACAGAAAAAGAGGCATCAACTGGCTTCCAGTCCACTTTTACCGCACCACGACCAAGTGCATCTTTGGCTTGTGCTGCATTTTTAGTTAAGCCTGCTTCACGTAAAATTGAAGTAATAAAGATTTCGCCACCGAATTCAGCACGTGAAATGGTCACTTCAGGCGTACCTTCAGGCAATTCACCTTCAGTAATGATATTACCTGCACCTTTATGTGCATTGGCAGCTGCTTCAGCACCATGGAAACGCTCGACCAGCTCTAACGCGAGAATCTTTTTGACTTCTTGCGGATTACGGCCTTCTGCCACTTCTTTTAATAGTTGCTGAATTTCTTCAATTGACTTGAAACTTAACAGGTCAAAATAACGCTCGATCAGAGAATCCGGCATTGAAAGCACTTTTTGGTACATCGCACCTGGTGCATCAAATACACCAATATAGTTACCTAAAGACTTGGACATCTTGTTGACGCCATCCAGACCTTCAAGAATTGGTACAGTAATACAGACTTGTGGTTCCTGATCATAACGACCTTGAAGCGTACGACCCATCAACAGGTTAAAGGTCTGGTCTGTACCACCCAGCTCTACATCTGCTTCCAGTGCGATCGAGTCATAACCCTGAACCAATGGATACAAGAATTCATGAATCGCGATTGGCTGATGATTGTTATAGCGCTTGGTAAAGTCATCACGCTCAAGCATACGTGCAACCGTTTGCTGAGATGCCAGTTGAATCAGATCAGCTGCAGTTTTTTGAGCAAACCATTCCGAGTTGAACACCACTTTGGTTTTGTTTGGATCAAGAATCTTAAATACTTGTTCTTGATAAGTTTTAGCATTTTCTAAAACTTGTTCACGTGACAACGGTGGACGTGTCGCACTTTTTCCGGTTGGGTCACCGATCATCGCAGTATAGTCACCGATCAGGAAGTACACCTCATGACCCAAGTCCTGAAATACTTTTAACTTATTAATGAGAACCGTATGACCCAGGTGTAAGTCAGGCGCAGTCGGGTCAAAACCCGCTTTAATTTTTAATGGGCGATTCTGTTTTAATTTCTTGAGAAGGTCTTCTTCAGAAATAATTTCGTGGGTGCCTCGTTGAATGAGGGCAAGTTGTTCTTCAGCCGGCAGGAAATTTGACATCACAAAATCCAATACATCAGTTACTCAATTTGTGCGATATACTAACACTTTTTCAGCATATTGCAGGCTTAAGAATAACCATGACAGCGATCTATATTGGGGTAATGACCGGCACGAGCATGGATGGTGTCGATATTGTTGCTGCTTCTTTTGATCCACTCCAGCTTCATGCCACACTCACTTTGGCATTTGATCCCGACCTTCGGGATGAGCTGATGGCACTGACCTTGCCAGATGACAATGAAATTGACCGCATGGGTAAGGCCGATGTTGCATTGGCACAAATGATTGGTCATGGTATTAATGCGCTGATTGAAAAAAATAACCTGGATAAATCCAGAATTAAGGCGATTGGCTCGCATGGCCAGACTATCCGGCATCGTCCTGAACATGGCTTCACCCTGCAAATTGGTGACCCGAACATCATTACTGAAATTACCCAGATTCCGGTGATTTCAGATTTCCGTCGTCGTGATCTGGCGGCAGGTGGTCAGGGAGCACCTTTAGTTCCAGCATTTCATCAGGATATCTTCCAGCATGACAGCATTCACCGGGTAATTTTAAATCTGGGCGGTATTGCGAATGTCAGCCTGCTGCCTGCCGGCAAGCCTGAAGAGGTGTATGGTTTTGATACCGGACCGGCCAATATCTTGATGGATGCTTGGTGTTCCCGTTATACCGGTCAGCCTTTTGATGAAAATGGTAACTGGGCAGCCTATGGCACCCCGATTCGCAGCTTGCTGGATCGCTTGCAGTCACACGAATTCTTCTCCAAAGAGCCTCCGAAAAGTACCGGTCGTGAAGATTTTAACTTGGAATGGCTGGATGAACAGATTGCTGACTGGCGCAATGACCTACAATACGATGAACTGGAAGACACTCCAGAAAATGTACAGGCGACTTTATTAAAGCTCACCACCCGTGCCATTAAAAAAGCCATTTACCGCTCCGGCATGGATACCGGACAGGTTTTTGTTTGCGGTGGTGGTGCCTACAACTCACATTTACTGGAGCAGTTGCGCTGGCGCCTGCGCAAACATGAATGGAGCGTACAGACTACCGCCGATCTGGGCCTCAGTCCGACCTGGGTAGAAGCTACTGCCTTTGCCTGGCTGGCCATGCGTTTTATGAATCAGCTAAATGGCAACCTGCCTGCAGTCACTGGTGCCGCTGGCTATCGCGTTCTCGGCACCATTACTGCTGTTTAAATTCAGCGAATTACTATTATCTTGCATGGCTATGCTACACAGCTACTCAAAATAGCTACTCAAAAACAGTCGTCAAAAAAGGTTTGCAAAAATGCAGACCTTTTTCAGTTTTCAATATTCTTTATTGCATCATGCGTTTGGCATTTTCATTTCTAAAGGCCCGCAAAATTTGCTGACCGGCACGACCTGTAGGACTTAAGCCCAAACGCTGCTGTTCCTGACGAATCGCCTGACGGGTTTTATCTCCAATCAGGCCATCCACCGCACCAATGTCATAACCTCGATTCAATAAAAATTGCTGGATCTCACGACGTTCTGCACGAGAAGTTCCCGGATCATCGGTGGGCCATGTGGCCGTAAAGCTACCTTTACCCTGCAAACGATCTGACAGATGTGCAATCGCCAAGGCATAACTTTCTGCCGCGTTATAGCTATAAATGGCATCAAAGTTTTTAAAGACCAGGAACACCGGGCCATTCGGCCCCGCAGGCGCAAGTAATCCGGCTTGAGAGGATTGTGATAAATTTCCTTGAATTAAAGGCGAACCGTCGGCACGCACCACCCCCTGATTAAGCCAGTTACTCAAGGATTTTTTATTACGACGGCCTTCACCAGAAACCGACATGCCTTGCGGGATCTTGACTTCAAAACCCCAAGGTTGTCCGCTCTGCCAGCCTCGCTTGCTTAAAAAGTTTGCGGTCGACGCCAGTGCATCAGGAATGCTCGAAACCAGATCACGTCGGCCATCACCATCAAAATCAACTGCAAGTTCATCATAAGTCGATGGCATAAACTGGGTATGACCAAATGCGCCTGCCCATGAGCCACGCAGCTGCTCTTCACGCACATCACCACGCTGCAGCAGTTTCATGGTGGTAAAGAACTCACCACGGAAATAACTTTGACGACGACCTTCACAGCTCAAGGTACCCAAAGCCTGCAATAAAGGGTAACGACCCGAAATATCACCGAAATTACTTTCTACTCCCCATACCGCCACGATGGTTTCTGCAGGCACCCCATAAACGGCACTAATACGGTTTAACACTTCACGATGCTGCTGCAGTTTTTGCCGGCCCAGTTGGACACGCTCTTCATCAACCAAACCTGACAAATAATCCCAGATCGGTGTTGAAAACTCAGGCTGATAGTTCAGGCGCTCGATCACAGAATAATCGGGTGTTAAATTTTGGGTATAGCGATCATAAGTTGAACCACTCACCCCTTGGGCAACTGCCTGACTGCGTAAATTGGCAAGACAATTCTGAAAATTATTTTGGGATGCATAATTTGGACTACTTGAACTAGCAGGCAAATTAGTCGGTGTGACACGCTGGCCATTAATAATAAGTTCTGCCTGTGCCTGAGTTGCAGCCAAAACCACAGAACCAACAAAAAGTGCAAGCCGTTGCATAAGACCCCTGAATATTTAGATTTCGAATTATGTTTTTACCTTAGCAGCTCATGATGAAAATTAAAGCGCCAATACGTAAATTTAAATTCATAATTTCTACACTTTTGAATTCATTTTGTAGTTTTAAATTTAAATATTTATCCACAGGTTGTTTTTTAAATTCAAAATGCGCGCGGTTTTGAATTTAAAGTTATAAATTGAGTCCAATTTTATGAATTTAAAAATTAATTGTGGATAACTTAAGTTGATAATAGAGTGCTTTAAACCGTCAGAGCTTCTGGCTGACACGATGCTGGTTTTAAATTCATTAAAATGACGAGCCAGTTTTAAATTCAGAAACTTTGAATTTATTTATCGGATTTTAAATTTGAATTCATGCTTTTGAATTTAAAAGTACAATTTGAATTCAAAGCTATTTTAAATTTGAATTTATTTTTATGAATTTAAATTTAAAACCATATCCTAGTTTTAAATTCAAATATTGATTCAGGCTTATCCATAGTTGAATAGCAACAATCCCGCGCAAAATCGGCTTGAATGAGATGATGATATTTATAATCAATTGATCGGTTTATAATCAATTATTCTACAAAATGATCCGACCAATGGCAGGTATTTTTAAAGAGGCGCAATCATGCCTGAAAGCAGGCAAATAAAAAAGCGATCACAGTAGTGATCGCTTTTTTTATCAGCAAGTTAAAGCCTAGATGGTCATATCTTCGCTCAATGCCAATGGATTTGGTAGAATTTTCGCCAGTTGACGGCAAAGTATAGACAATTGCGTACTGTCATTTGGCATCAGGGTAATATGACCAATCTTGCGGCCTTCGCGCTCTGACTTGTTGTAAAGATGCAAATGCGCCCCTTCTAATGCCAGTACATCTTCAGACTTTGGATACTGCCCAATGATGTTCACCAAGACAGTTGGACGGATCACTTCCGTTGAACCTAAAGGTAAACCTGCCACTGCACGTACATGATTCTCAAACTGTGAACATACGGCGCCTTCAATCGACCAGTGCCCCGAGTTATGCACGCGTGGCGCCATCTCGTTGGCATATAAGCCTTTGTCTGTCACAAACAGCTCAAGGGTCAGCACACCAACATAGTTCAGATGATTCAGCAGGCGAGTGATGTAGTCCTGCGCCACAGGCTGCAAATCTGCACTGTATGGTGCAGGCACAATCGAATGCGACAGGATCCCGTTATGATGATGGTTTTCTGCCAAAGGCCAGGTTTTGACATCGCCATTCTGGCCACGTACTGCAATGATTGAGACTTCACGTGAGAAAGTTACAAAACTTTCAGCAATCAGTTCACCCGCAGGACCCAATTCTGCCCAGGCCTGATCCATCTGGTCTGCCGAACGTAAAACGAATTGGCCTTTGCCATCATAACCGCCACGCGAGGTTTTCAGTACGATCGGCAAGCCCAGTTCAACTACAGCTGTTTTTAAACTTTCCAGTGAAGTGACCGCTTTATACGGTGCAACCGGAATAGCCAGTTCATCAAACAAGGCTTTTTCAGACAGACGATGCTGTGCAATCGCCAAAGCCTGACGTGGCGGATGCAGTTGCTTGCTTTGCGTCAGTACGTCAACATCTGCAAGGGGCGTGTTTTCAAACTCTAGGCTAAATACATCTGCACTGTTAATAAAGTCTTGCAGACCATTTTCAGCTTTGCTCGAAATCACTGGACCTAATGCAGCAGAAGGGCAGTCTGTGCTGGCTTCAAAAAATGTACATTGAATATTTAATGGAAGTGCCGCTTGCGCCATCATACGACCCAGCTGACCGCCACCAAAAATACCGATGGTTTTATCCATAATCTGTATCTCGACTTAAACCTGGCCTGGAATATTGTTGCTTGCCACTTTATCTGTTTGCGCCGTACGGAAATCTGCAACATTTTTTGCGATCTCTGGACGGGTCAAACCCAGAATTTGCGCCGCCATAATGGCAGCATTCGTGGCACCGGCAGGACCAATCGCCAAGGTACCGACTGCAATACCGGCTGGCATTTGCACAATAGACAGCAATGAATCAACACCGTTTAAAATCGAAGATTTCACCGGTACGCCCAGTACTGGCAAATCAGTTTTCGCTGCACACATCCCCGGTAAATGCGCTGCACCGCCTGCACCGGCAATAATCACCTGAATACCACGATCACGCGCTTGCTCGGCATATTCAAACAGGCGGTCTGGGGTACGATGTGCAGAAACGACTTCGGCTTCAAATGGGACACCAAGCTGTTTAAGCATATTGGCAGTGTGTTCGAGAGTTGCCCAATCTGATTGAGAACCCATGATAATACCTACGAGAGGAGTATCTTGTGCAGCAGCCGCATTCATTGCAAATTTTCCAGAGATTAAAGTAAGAAAAGATAAATCTCGACGAGAGAGCCAAGCTTGAATAGGAGTACTCATTATAGACTGAAAATTCAGCTTCATAAAATTTAACGGTCAAAGCAAGACTCGATTTTTCTTATTTTTTTATTGAATTCTTAAAAACTGGAATAAAAATAGGGGAGTAGTCGTAGTTACTGCCATTTAGGAACTGCGGAATACAAAATAGATACATCCGCACAGACACAAAGCGGCCCAGAGATAATCCAGTCTAAGCGGCTGTTTAAACATGAAAATCATGAAAGGTACAAACACCAGTAAGGTCACCACTTCCTGGGTAATTTTCATTTGACCGACAGCCAGTCCTTGCTGTGCCAGTAATTTGGTCGCCGGAATCATCAGGCTATATTCAAACAGGGCAATGATCCAGCTGAATAAAATTGCCTGCCAGAGGGGTGCATCATGCGGCAAAAACTTTAAATGTCCGTACCAGGCCAGTGTCATAAAACAGTTGGCAATCACCAGAAGAAATAGAGCCTGGAGCATCTGCATGCACTCTGCAAAAAGGTTTAACTTATTTTACCGTTTATTTGGTGAAAAGATATTGCACTGCTTGTAACTTTTCTTTGAGTTTATCCTTGAAACTGGATTAAAAAAATCCCGCAATCCGCTCTGAGTTTTGACTATCTTTTCGTGTAAAGCCTTGCTATCGTTGCTTGCAAATTGAATAAATCATGCCAGTAGCACCAATCTAAGGTGACAGGGTCAGACAGGAACGGAGTGAAGTAGATGCATCTGCATATTTTGGGTATTTGTGGCACCTTTATGGGCTCGTTAGCGCTACTTGCACGCGATCTAGGCCATCAGGTAACAGGTTCTGACCTGAATGTATATCCGCCGATGTCGACCCAACTTGAAAATGCAGGCATTACTTTAATGCAGGGCTATGATCGTAGTCATTTGCAGCCTCATCCGGATCTGGTGATTGTCGGTAATGCCATGAAGCGCGGCATTGATGCTGTGGAATACATGCTGAATGAAGGTCTGCCTTATATTTCGGGTCCGCAGTTCCTGGCCGATCATGTGCTGCAGGGCAAACATGTTTTAGGTGTTGCCGGAACACATGGCAAAACGACGACGACCACCATGCTGGCCTGGGTCCTGGATCAAGCCGGTCTGGAGCCGGGTTTCCTGATTGGTGGTGTACCCCTTGGCTTTTCGGAAAGCGCACGTCTGGGCGGTGGCAAATACTTCTGTGTCGAAGCGGATGAATATGACTCTGCTTTCTTCGACAAGCGTTCCAAGTTCGTACATTACCATCCTAAAACTGCAATTTTAAATAACCTGGAATTTGACCATGCCGATATCTTCGATGATCTGGCAGCAATTCAAAAACAGTTCCATCATTTAGTCCGTACCATTCCCAGCGAAGGCCGGATTATCGCACCAATTACTGAAAGTAATATTGATGAAGTCTTGGAACAAGGCTGCTGGACACCGGTGGTGCGTACTAGTCTGGATGCCAATGAAAAAGCTGAGCTGTATGCTGAGCAGTTATCGGAAGATGGTTCCCATTTCAAAGTGCTGCAACATGGTGTGGTCAAAGGTGAAGTGCTGTGGAATATGACCGGGCAACATTCAGTTGCCAATGCACTTGCGACAATCGCAGCCGCTGAACATGTCGGGGTATCCATTGCAACAGCCTGTGAAGCGCTATCGAATTTTGGCGGAGTAAAACGCCGTATGGAGCTGCTAGGCACAGTCCGTGGTATCGAGGTGTATGATGATTTTGCCCATCATCCGACAGCGATTGACACGACCCTGGAAGGCGCACGTAAACGTCTGGGTGAACGCAAACTCTGGGCGATTATCGAACCGCGCTCCAATACCATGCGTATGGGCAGCCATAAAGATGGTCTGGCCCATTCTGCTCGTCTGGCGGATGAAGTGATCTGGTATCAACCTGAAGGGCTGGACTGGGATCTGCAACCGGTCATTGATGCTGCACCCAACAAAGCCAAAGTTGCACGCACACTGGATGACATCATTCAGACTGTGGTCGCTGAAGCAGGCGAGGGTGATGCCGTAGTGATTATGTCAAATGGCGGTTTTGGCGGTTTGCATCAGAAGCTAATGACTGTTTTACAAGCATAAATTAATCTAGAGTCAGTAAAAAAGCCCGCTAAGCGGGCTTTTTTTTAACAGGTTAAAATATTCATTGAGCAAAAGTGTATACCTGTACTGACCTGAAATACCATGACTTAGATATTGATCCAAACAGCGGATTCCTCCCTAAATTCCCCCTGATGATTTTTTGTTGCAATCTATACATAAGACTCATTGTAGCCCCATAACACGCAAGGCATAATCGGGAAGAATACAGGTATTTATAGACCTGAAAGCTAGATCATGAATCAGCCCATTGCTGCCACTCTAATAAAAGCGATTAAGGCATTCACCATTCTGGCTAAGCCAGGTCATTCTCACTCCTCACTCCCTTAGGAGATGTGTCATGACAAGTATGAAAGCGATGGTCTATTACGGCGAAAATGATATCCGCTTTGAAGACCGCCCTGTTCCCACTCTTTTGCATCCTGGCGATGCCATCATCAAACTAGAAAAAGTCACGATTTGTGGTACCGATCTCGGGATATGGAAAGGTAAAAACCCGGAAATTGAGCAGGAAGCTGTACGAAAAGAAGGTAGTTTTAATGGCCGGATTCTGGGCCATGAAGGCATTGGCATAGTGGAAGAAGTCGGTGCGGCAGTCAAGAACTTCAAAAAGGGTGACCGGGTCATTATCTCCTGTGTCAGCCGCTGTGGAACCTGTGAAAACTGCCAGAAACAGCTGTATGCCCATTGTCGCAATGACGGCGGCTGGATCATGGGTTATATGATTGACGGCACTCATGCCGAATATGTGCGTACTCCCTTTGCCGACACTTCACTTTATCATTTACCTGAAGGCCTGGATCAAGACGTGGCCGTGTTTCTCTCAGATATTTTGCCTACTTCCCATGAAATTGGGGTGCAATATGGCGATGTCAAACCAGGTGACAATGTCGCTGTGGTCGGCGCAGGGCCAATTGGCATGAGTTGCCTATTGACTGCACAATTCTACTCACCTGCCAATATTATTATGGTGGATACGGATGATAACCGGCTGGAATTTTCCAAAACTATAGGGGCGACTCATACTGTCAACTCCGCCAAGGAAGATGCCATCCAGAAAATTTTAGAGATTACTGATGGGCGCGGTGTGGACTGTGCCATTGAAGCAGTAGGGATAGAACCTACCTGGAATATTTGTCAACATATCGTCAAAGAGGGTGGACATGTCGCCAACGTCGGCGTGCACGGCAAACCTGTCAGCTTTGAACTGAACAAACTCTGGATTAAAAACCTGACGATTACTACAGGTCTAGTCAATGCCAATACAACCGGTATGCTGCTTAAAACCTGCTGTTCCGGCAAACTGCCACTGGAAAAACTGGCAACCCATCATTTTAAATTTGCCGATTTTGAAAAAGCCTATGATGTATTTAAACATGCAGCTGATGAAAAGGCATTAAAAGTCATGATTGACATGAACTGATACCTGTCAGATTAAAAAAGTCCGCCATGCGGACTTTTTTATTTTCTACTTTTATCTACAAATCAATCGATCAATAGATCAGAAGTAGGGGACATACCCGCGTTGCTTATAACCTTTGGGTGATGCCAGACTGGCCTGATTTTCCTCCAGACGATACAGCACTTTCAAAAATTCAGAAATTCCTGACTGCTGTAAAGCATGCGGTTCAAACTGCTTGAAACCTAAACGTGAAAATAAAGAAGAAATTTCACTATGTTTATGCACATATTTCATTGACCATTCCGAGAAATGGGACTGTTCTACAAACGCATCTTCAAAACGCAGGACATTGTGATGGCGGGCATCTCGAGAAATGCGCAGAAATAAGCTTTCCACTATTTCAGTCTGGCCTTCCAGACATTGGAAAAACTTGCCATGGGAATAATATAAAACGCCATGAATCTGATGCTGTTGATTAAAATTCCGGGCAGTCGCCAAAATATCGCTCAACTCTTGTAACAACTCTTGTTCAGATTCTATCCGTTCACTGGCATAGCAAAGTTGTAGCATCATGCGTCTTACTCAGAGGAGGAATTAAAACTGCAGTTTAATCAATTATTTTACCTTAAGTCGACTATTTTTTAAGCAAATATCCGTTTTTGCTTACAAGCATTTCTGTTTGCATTTTAGATTTGAACTTTTAACAATAGCCTCTAAATTATTAAACGAATATTTTCATACACCTACCATAAACATAAGGACACAGCCTGATGTTAAAAGATCTGATCTTAACCCTCGGCTTACTATGTGGGTGTTTTGCCCTGATGATCACTTTAAATAATTTGGCCTTCAGTACTCAAACCAATCTGCTCATCAGTTCGATTTTTATCAGCTGGACCATTTTACAATTTGTCGGTCATCACATTTATTTCCATGCCAGTTATCTGCTGATTATGGCAATTTTGTTGATGCTGCAACAATTTGAAGAAATTTTCTGGGCCATGACCGGTATGATGGCAGGCTTTGGTATATATACCCTGTTACAGGGTGTAGTTCTGCCTGTTTTAAAAGAAAAACTAGGCCGATCTTTTGAAAATTCTCCCTGGATAGTCAAATAGCCGTTGCTGCGACATCGGCCAGACTAGAATCACGTTTAAACATGACATCCACATAGGAACATTGCGGAATAATTTTTAACTGTTTCTGGCGGGCAAAATCCACCAGCACGTCCAGCATTTTGCGTGCAATCCCCTGACCGCGCAAGGAATTGTCTACCCAGGTATGATCGGCCACAATGGTTGACGCATCATGCCACTGATAGGTAATTTCGGCCAGACGTCGACCATTTTCTTCCATAAAAAATACACCGCCGCGTTTTGAATCCTGATGTTGAATATCCATACTGAAAGCTGATCCTGTGTAAAATTGCTGGTTCTTTCAATTTAAAACATCTTGCTGAATTAACAATATGAATTATTGTTAAGTTTTTAATAGGTGATGAAATTTTTTATTTCACTCCCTTATTTATTTTAAATTTTCCTGCCCTCTATCAGGTTTTATTGCTGTCTTAATTGCAGGGATAATCTCGCTTAAATCATCACAGTTTTTTCTACATTTTTTTTCTTTCTTGAATTTTAATTTTTATCTACTTCCTGATTAAGAGACAGGATTAGAATACTGCATCTTTTTACAGGCAATCCCTTATGTCTGATTCAGCTTCTGCTTCTTCTGTCACCCAGCAATGGATTGGGGTAATTGCCTTAGCCTGTGCGGCTTTTATTTTTAATACGACTGAATTTATTCCTGTGGCCTTACTAAGCGGAATCGGCCATAGCTTTGCCATGTCTGCGACCCAGATCGGTATCATGCTCACTATTTATGCCTGGATCGTGGCATTACTCTCACTTCCGATCATGCTACTCACTAAAACCGTAGAACGGCGTTTTTTGCTGATGCTGGTCTTTGCAGTATTTATTTTGAGTCATGTCCTGTCTTATTTTGCCTGGAGTTTTAGTGTACTACTAGTTAGCCGGGTCGGGATTGCCATTGCACATGCCTTATTCTGGTCGATTACTGCCTCACTCGCGGTTCGGGTGGCACCTAAAGGCAAAGAATTTCAGGCACTGGGCTTGCTGGCCACAGGAACAGCCATGGCTATGGTACTGGGCATTCCATTTGGCCGGATGATTGGTGAAGCATATGGCTGGCGTAACAGTTTTGCCCTGATTGCCTGTGCTGCACTTATTATTTGTCTGATTCTGGCTAAAGCCTTGCCACTTCTGCCCAGTGTAAATTCAGGCTCCTTGAGCAGCCTAAAAGTCCTGATCCGACGTCCAAGCCTGATGCTGGTCTTTGCTTTGACCATTCTGATGATTACTGCGCAATTTACCGCCTATAGCTATATTGAGCCATTTTCTCTGAATATCGCCGGATTTACTTCTGAACAGACTACGACCTTACTGCTGGTCTATGGCGGAGCGGGTTTTCTGGGTTCATATCTGTTTGGCCGCTTTGCTGCACAATTCCCGAAAATGACAATTCCTGCTTTTAGCTTGGGTATGGCCATTTCAATGTTACTGCTCTTGCCACTCTCTGCTACGGTCACAGGACTGTCTGGATTAACCTTGCTGTGGGGCTTGAGTATTATTGGCTTTAGTTTGGCCTTACAATCCAAAACCCTGAATCTTGCGGCAGATGCTACCGATGTCGCCATGGCCATTTATTCAGGACTATATAATGTTGGTATAGGTGCAGGTGCCTTACTTGGCGGTATCATTACGACACAGATCGGTTTAGACAGCATAGGCTGGGTAGGGGCGGGGCTGGCAATGCTTGGATTTCTGCTCAGTATCTATCTGGTTAAACGTCCAGATTTTCTGTCCAAAGCTGCTGATTAAACGCTGCTTTTTTGTAAAATAAATTGTGATTTCCAGTCAGATCTGTCATGCTCCTTGCATATTGAGCAATCGCTCAAACAGAATTGAGTTTGAACAAGGGGAGTAGCCTCCTCCAAACGTTTAAGAATGAAATTTCAGTTTTTGAACGTGTCAGAATATCGTCATTACACTTTGCAAAAAGTCGGTATCTGAGCATCTTTAGGTCACACTTGATATAAAAAAGTGAAACACCAAGATGTAGGCAAGACCTTGATCATGTTGTTATAGATGTTTTTCATCTGGCAGCTGGTCAAGGTTTTTTTATGGCCAGTCGTCCGATGTGGAGAGTTCACATGGAAACAATTGGTACGCTCTGGTTGTATCTTGTCTTTTTCGCAATTGTCGCCGTCATGCTGGTGATCGATTTTATCGGCTTTAAGCATCAGCATGGCCAGGAAGTAAAAGTCCGCACTGCGGCCTACTGGAGTATTGCCTGGGTCAGTGTCGCCACCTTATTTGGTGGCGGTTTATGGCTGTATCTGGAACAGACTGCAGGTGTGGCAATTGCCAATACCAAGGTCATGGAATACTTTGCCGGTTATCTGCTGGAAAAATCCCTGGCAATTGATAATGTTTTTGTCTGGCTGATGATCTTCGCCGCCTTTGCCATTCCACCGGCACTACAACGTAAATTGCTGTTATATGGTGTACTGGGTGCGATTATACTCAGAACCATCTTCATTTTTATTGGTGCCTGGTTTGTACAGGAGTTCTCCTGGATTCTGTATATCTTCGGTGCGTTCCTGGTGTATACCGGCTTCAAGTTTCTGCGCGGTCAGCATGAAGAAGACAGTAATATTGAAGATATGGCCATCCTGAAATGGCTACGTAAACACATGCGTATCACCCCGAAACTTCAGGGTGACAAATTTTTTGTACGTCAAAACGGATTGCTCTGGGCAACGCCGTTGTTCCTGGTCCTGATTCTGGTCGAAGCCTCTGATGTGATCTTTGCCGTCGATTCTATTCCAGCTATTTTTGCCGTTACCACCGATCCCTTTATTGTTCTCACTGCAAACCTGATGGCGATTTTAGGCCTACGCGCCATGTTCTTCCTGCTCTCAGGTGCAGCTTCAAAAATGCATTATCTGCCTTATGGTCTCGGGATCATTCTGGTCTTTATCGGCTTTAAGATGCTGATGCTGGATGTGTTCCATATGCCGATCTGGATTTCCTTAAGCTTTATTGTGCTTGTCTTGACTATCACTGCAATCTTGTCGATTCGACATAGCAAGAAGCATAACGAAACCACACTGTAAAATTAAGCATTAAAAAAGCCTGCATCAGCAGGCTTTTTTTTAGTGTTCTATCAGGGATAATTTGGGCCATTTTTGCAAAAAATGTTTGCTCAATATGCGTTGATCGAACACGGCATAGCTGACTAAATTTGGATTCCAACGCAACTTTAACTCAAATAAATCGATCAAACCGAAAGGGGTGATCAACTCTAACGCATTATCATCTTGCAGGCGCAGTGCCAAAGCTGTGGCTGTTTCTGGCCAAAGAGATAGGGGCTGTTCAACTGAAGTCAAAGGTTCAATCCTTTTATTTTGATCGCTCCGGTACCACTCATGTACAAAAGCTTGATTAGTCACATCCCAAATAATATCTAGAAAATAGTTCTTTAGCTGATCTGCCAGTTGCCACGCTAAAGGACGAGCCTGCTCATTTTCATCATAGAAAATCACATCGACCTCAGTATGATTCATTTCATATTCCCAGCCATGTAAATGTGCCCAGATCACATGACGTAATACACCCGCTGTGACATAAGCTTTAGAGTGCAATTGTGCTAACTGATGCAAGATGCGCATTAAGATCGGCTGCGCACGCACGATCTATTGCAATTGATTATGATCATTGGATGGGGTCATAGAAGAATCGGGATCACTATTTAAATATGAATGTTCATACAAACATGGCAATTTTTTCAGCTACAATCAATCGAAAAAATCAAAAAGCGTAGGTTTAAAATGTCTTCTGTAATTGCAACGACAGCGATCCGTGGTCGCTTCCTCGACATTCAGAATACAGTTGCCCAAGCACGTGATATACACGACCAAGTGCGATATGTAGAAGATGGTTTACTCATCATAAAAAATGGAAAAATCCAGTGGTTTGGCTCCTGGCAGGAAGGACAGCATCAACTTGCTGCAGGGCTAACGGTGACCCACTATCCTGAACAGCTCATTATTCCCGGCATGATTGATACCCACATCCATTTCCCGCAAACTGAAATGGTCGGGGCTTATGGTGAACAGCTGCTGGAATGGTTAAATACCTATACTTTTCCCACTGAAATCCAGTTCCAGGATTCATCCTATAGCGAAAAAATTGCCGAATTTTTCGTGCAGGAATTGCTTAAAAATGGCACTACGACGGCATTAGTCTTTTGTACTGTGCATCCTGAATCTGTAGATGCTTTGTTCAATGCGGCGACCACGCGCAATATGCGCCTGATTGCAGGTAAAGTTCTGATGGATCGTCATGCGCCAGATGCCCTGATGGACACTGCAGACAGGGCTTATTCTGAGTCTAAAGCCCTGATCGAGAAATGGCACGGTAAAGGACGAAACCTGTATGCCATCACACCGCGCTTTGCTCCGACCTCAACACCTGAACAACTGCAAAAAGCCGGCCAGCTCAAAAGTGAATATCCGGACGTGTATGTACATACCCATCTCAGTGAAAATAAAAACGAGATCGCCTGGGTAAAAGACCTCTTTCCAGAACATGAAGGTTATCTGGATGTTTACCATCATTATGGTTTAACCGGCAGCAAATCCGTCTTCGCGCATTGCGTACATCTGGAAGAAGGGGAGTGGGACTGTATGCAGCAAACCGACTCTGCGATTGCTTTCTGTCCAACCTCCAACCTGTTCCTTGGCAGTGGTTTATTTCCCCTGAAGAAAGCCTGGAGTAAAGGAGTTAAAGTCGGCTTAGGTACAGATATTGGAGCAGGAACATCCTTTAACCAGCTGCAAACCCTGAATGAAGCATATAAAGTTCAACAGCTGCAGGGAGAAAAACTATCAGCTTTTGAATCGCTGTATCATGCCACTTTAGGTGGTGCTAGAGCTTTAAGTCTGGACGACCGGCTGGGTAACTTCAACCTTGGCAAAGAGGCAGACTTTGTGGTTCTGGATCTGAATGCGACTACCTTACAAACACTGCGTCAGAGCAAGGCGAGGAATATTGAAGATACCTTTTTTGCACTGACCATGCTGGGGGATGACCGTAATATTGCAGCTACTTATGTTGCTGGACAAGCTGTCTATGTCAAAGCCCAATAAACCGCGTCAGCGCCGGATCATTTTAACTGCAATCGTCGCTATATGTGCTTTTGCACTGAAACGAGACTCTCGGCAGCCAAAAAAATGATTACATTTACCGCAGGTAAAACAGGTGCATCTCAGCTAAGGATGTATTAAAATTACCGTAATTCAGGTGTTGCAGGTCAACACCTTTTTTATTTTGCTATTTTTACTTTTTAGGTATCTACCCATGACCGTTCAAATGAGCGTAATGATTTCCGCTGAAGAAATTCAAGCTAAAGTCAAAGAGCTTGGTGCTCAAATCGATGCACACTATGCCAATAGTGACAAAGAGCTTGTGCTTATCGGTTTATTACGCGGTTCAGTGATCTTCATGGCGGACTTATGTCGTGCCATTAACAAGCCGCATGAACTCGACTTCATGACTGTATCAAGCTACGCGGGCGGTACGGTATCAAGCCGCGATGTTAAAATCCTGAAAGATCTGGACGGTGAAATTCATGGTAAAGATGTACTGGTCGTTGAAGATATTATCGACTCGGGCAATACCTTGAGCAAAGTACTGGAAATCCTGCAGACCCGTAAACCTAATTCTATTCAGTTATGTACGTTGGTAAGCAAACCTTCACGTCGCGAGATTGAACTTGAGGTGAAATTTTTGGGCTTTGAAGTTGAAGACAAGTTTATTGTCGGTTATGGCCTGGATTATGATCAGAAATACCGTCATATTCCTTTTATTGGTGAAATCGGTCTTTAAGATTGGGTTAAATCGATAAGCACTGTTTAGAAAGTGGCCTTGTGCCACTTTTTTTTATTTCTTGAATAATTTCAGTAACACAGGGAACAAAAACACAACAGCCCGTTTCAGGATTCAACTTTTTATCCACCCGACTTTATTTCAATATGAGTGAACGATGTAAAACAAAGACATGACAAGAAGGAGTATGCATATGTGGACAATTATTATGGCTATTGTCATCGGTTTTATAGCAGGTCTGATTGCTCGTGCCATTCATCCCGGTAACGATAAGGCAGGTTTTATTATGACGACCTTGCTAGGTATAGCAGGCTCCTTGTTGGCAACTTTTGCTGGCCGTATGCTGGGTTTGTATTCTGCGGACTCAGCTGCCGGTCTGATCGCTTCGGTGATTGGTGCGGTGATTATTCTGTTTATTTATAATATGATCAACAAACGCCATACCATCTAAAGCAATTTGCCATTTCGGTTAGGCTAGGCTTAATTGCCGGCATATAAAAAAAAGCACCTGATCAGGTGCTTTTTTTTATATTGCATAACGGATCATTTGATTGGATATTATAGCTCGAATTCTTTAAAGATCTGTTCAATCTGTTCTGCCGGATAGGCACCCATCACCTTAAAACCATTTGAAAATATAATCGCTGGTGTTCCATTCACACCTAAAGATTGCGCCAGTTTGTTATTACGCTCAATCGGATTGGTACAGCCTTTTTTAGAACCCGGCTGAATTCCTTTAGCAATCAAATCTTCCCAAGCCTGTGCTGGATTGGACTCGCAGTACACCTGTTTTGAAGGAGCCACAGATTGCGATTTTAATGGCAGGATAAAAGTATAAATGGTTACATCATTGAGTTTTTTCAGCTCTAGTTCAAGTTTTTTGCAATACGGGCAATTTGGGTCAGAAAAGATCGCAATCTGACGTTTACCCGTACCTCTTACACTTTTCAGTGCATCCTGAAGCGGTAATTTTTTCCAGTCGATACTATTTTGTTTTAGCATTAAATCGCGGGTCAAATTATGCTGATCCTGAATCCGCAGCATCGGGCCGGCAATTACATGCTTGGCATCTTCATTCAGATAAACCACCTGGTCCTGCATGGAGCCGCTATAAATGCCTTGCATTTCTGTGGTCTGAATATTTTCAATTTTTAAGTTAGGACTGTTTTTGGCCAAATTCGTTTTCACCGTATCAATATTGGCGAATGCAAAGCTTGAAACGAAGGCACTTAAACTCATAATCAGTATTTTTTTTAACATGAATGTTCTACATGAATTAGATAAAAATGTACTTCGATTCTAAACGCTCTTCTTTTAAATTTCTCAAGCATTTATGTTACTGCGCATTCTGGGTTAAATCCTCTTGTGATGTTTCACGTGGAACAAAAAGAAGAATTATATTTAATTCAACCACACCAAAACCAGAATAAAAACAAATAAGTTTTTGTATTTTATAATTAAATTATGATCTAAATTATTCCAGAAAAATATCTGGGCAATTGAGCCTTGACCATTTTTCTCTATCCATTCTAAACTGCAGACACTTTCTATATTCCTCGCTATGCCCTGACATGGATTGGCCAAGGATTAATACTAAAATGGCATTTTCATGACAATAACGACCAGCTGGCGACCGTTCTTGATGGTTAGCCTGGCTTTAATGATGGGAACGCTTGGCACAGCTTTGGCGAGCCCTCTTTATCCGATCTATCAGCAACTCTGGCATTTACTGCCCAGTCAGATTACCTACATTTTTGTTGCCTATATGTTGGGCTGTCTCTCGACCCTGTTATTTTTGGGCAGGACCAGCAATAGCATCGGATTTTTACGCACCCTGCAAATTGGTCTGGCACTGATCACACTGGGACTCATCGTTTCGGTCTTTGCCCAGAATGCACTCATACTGTCGATTGGCCGTTTTATTATTGGGATTGCCTCAGGCCTGATGACTACTTCTGCCATGATGGGTTTGCTGTATACCATTCCAGAAAGCCATAAACATACAGCACCACAACTGATTTCAATCATTACCGCAATGGGGTTTGGTTTGGGACCTCTGGTCGGGGGAGTGATTGCACAGTTTTCCGCTGCACCTTTGGTGATGCCATATTTACCGGTTATTCTGGGCGCTATGTTCTGTCTGTTTGGTCTGTTCTGGATCAAGGTGCCCAAGGTTGAGCTGCAGCCCTTTAGTATGGCACCCAAACTGCAACGACCTGAAGCCAAGTTTCATCTGGTGTTTATGATTATTGCAGTAACGGCTTTTAGTGCTTTTGCCGCTTTTAGCCTGTTTGCTTCTCTGTCACCCTCCTTTGTCCGCAATATTTTACCTTGGCATGGTCCTCTGGTCAGTGGCCTAGCCATTACCAGTATTCTGGTGGTCTCGGTGATCGTGCAGATGATGGCCAAAACGGTCGCAGCTTCAAAATGTCTGAATATCGGCCTGATGATGATGGGCTTGAGCATGATAATTCTGGCGCTCTGTATGTACGCAAAAATCAGCCTGCTTTTTTTCATCAGTGATCTTTGCTTTGGAATCGGCCATGGTTTTGCCCTGATGGGGGCTTTTGCAATGATTCACCAAATCACCAGCATGAACAACCGTGCAGCCGTCATGTCAACCTATCTGTTTATTGCCTATCTGGGCACCATTGTGCCCATTATTGCCGTGGGTTATCTGGCCGATCACTGGGGGCTGGATTTCGCCGTAATCAGCTTTTGTATCGCGATCAGTCTGCTGTGTTCTGCACTGTGGTGGACTTATCAAAAAGCCCCTGTAGCTGCCTAAAAAATCCCTCAACTGAGGGATTTTTTAAATAATTATTTACCAATACAGAACGATCCGAAGATCTTGCCCAGCAGATCATCGGCACTAAAATCACCCGTGATTTCGCCCAAGGCATTTTGTGCCAGACGCAAGGACTCTGCCACCAGTTCCCCCGCGTTATACACCACCAGCTGTTCACGCGCTTCAGCCAAGTACATTTGAGTGCGCTTCATTGCGTCTAAATGACGGGTACGGGCAATAAAGGTGTCTTCCTCAGGCTGGAAGCCTGCATGCGCTGTAATCGCTTCTATGAGCGCCTGAACGCCGGTTTCCTGTTTGGCGGAGACGGTGATATGGCGAAAGCCATTTAAATCCCTAATCTTGGCTTTAGTACCGGTCAGGTCGCATTTATTGCCAATCAGCATCAAACGTTTCGGTTCGATATATTCGGCAAAATATTCCTGAGCAAGTTGCAGCGGATCTTCCCCCTGGCTTAAATCATAGACCAGTAGTAATAAATCAGCCTGTTCAATTTCTTTAATCGCGCGGCGGATTCCTTCTTTTTCAACAATATCGCCGGTTTCACGCAAACCTGCGGTATCGGTGAGGGTAATTGGCAGACCATTTAAGGTAATTTTTTCATGCAAGACATCACGTGTGGTACCGGCAATATCGGTCACAATCGCACGTTCAATTCCGGCCAGCGCATTCAGCAGAGAGGATTTACCGGCATTCGGTTTACCTGCAATTACGACTTGCAAGCCTTCACGTAATAACTGACCTTGACGTGCAGATTGCTGTACTTGAGTGACTGCACTGGATACGCCATCCAGCAGATTTAAAATCTTGCCATCCGCCAGAAAATCAATTTCTTCTTCCGGGAAATCAATCGCGGCTTCCACATGCAAACGCAGGTGAATCAGCTGCTCAAGCACTGCATTGACTTTGGTCGAAAACGCGCCTTGCAAAGAACGTACCGCAGAACGGGCGGCTGCTTGCGAGCTTGCATCAATCAGGTCGGCAATCGCCTCGGCCTGCACCAGATCCAGCTTGCCATTCTCAAAAGCACGCATGGAAAACTCACCCGCTTTGGCCGCAGTAGCGCCCAGCTCAAGCAAACGGCCGAGCAGGGCATTCTGAATTACCGGCCCGCCATGACCTTGCAGTTCCACCACATCTTCACCGGTAAATGAGTTTGGATTCGGAAAACAGATGACCAGTCCTTCATCCATGACCTCACCGGCTGCATCATAGAACTGGCGGAAACCGGCAAAACGCGCTTTAGGCAGCGCTTTTTGGGTCAGTTGCTGGGCAATCTCATAGGATTTTGGACCAGACAGGCGAATCACCCCAACGCCGCCACGTCCTGGTGGAGTTGCAATCGCAGCAATAGTTGTGGTTCGGTTGAGCATAAAATTCACCTGCAAAGACTCAAAAGTACAGCCAAAAAAAATCCGCCTAAGATTACCATCTTAAGCGGATTTATTCAGCCTATCCGTACAACTTAGTTGACTGGAGTGGCCTCATCACGTTTAGCACGATCTTTGGCAACAGACTTGTTAATCAAAGTTTGTTGCAGAATCGTGATCAAGTTGTTGACGATCCAGTATAAAACCAAGCCTGCCGGGAAGAATAACAAGAATACCGTAAAGATAATCGGCATAAACTTGAAGACTTTCGCCTGCATTGGATCGGTCGGCTGCGGATTTAACGACTGCTGGATATACATGGTCAAGCCCATCAGCAATGGCAGGATGAACCAAGGATCCATTGAAGATAAATCCTGAATCCACAGAATCCATGGGGCATGACGCAGTTCAACCGATTCCATCAATACCCAGTACAAGGCCAGGAAGATTGGCATTTGCAATAATAGCGGTAAACAGCCCGCAAGCGGATTGACCTGTTCACGTTTGTACAATGCCATCATTTCTTGAGAGAAGCGCATCCGGTCTTCACCGAATTCTTCTTTCATGCGCTGCATTTCCGGGGCAATCAAGCGCATTTTCGCCATCGAGCGATAGCTCTTCGACGACAATGGCCACAGGATCAGTTTCACCAGAACGGTCAACAGAATAATTGCCCACCCCCAGTTACCTACCAAGCCATGGAAGAATTCAAGACCCACGAACAGCAATTTTGCAATTGGCCATAACCAGCCATAATCAACGGTCTGGTTTAAACCTGGAGCCAAATCTTTCAGTTCTGACTGGATTTTTGGACCTGAATAGAAAGTCGCATCTACTTCAGCCACGGTACCTGCAGGCACATTGAAAGTCGGTGAAGTAAAACCGATGATGTTCATGTTATCGGTTGATTTGCGTGATTCAAGCTTGGCGCTATAGGCTTCACCATCGCCTTGAGTCAACTTCAGATGACCTGGTACCCATGCACTCACAAAGTAATGCTGCACCATTGCCACCCAGCCACCTTTGGCTTCAGTACTGACTTTCTCTTCAACAAAGTTGTCGAATTTAAGTTTGTTGTACTGCTCGTCCGGAGTACCCCATGCACCGCCCAGGAATGTTCCCAGCGTGAAGATACCCTGATCGGATTTGCCTGGATCTTCCGAGTTATCCCGTTTGATCTGACCGAACATCTGACCTTGCCAGGTCTGGCCACTGCGGTTAACCACTTTATGGTTCACCACGACCGGATATTCACCTTCAGTGAAATTGAAGGTCTTGATGATCTCGACACCATCAGCGGTTTTAAACACCAGCGGTACAGACAAGACTTTCAGGTTTTTACCGTCTTTGCTCTTGACTGTCTTTGCATCTGCCAGAGTATAAGCGGTTTTTTCCATTTCATAGGTTGGACGGCCGTTACGGCTGCTGTCCGGTCCATTCAGACCGATCAGGCCAGACTGGGCGACATAGGTCCGTTTCGCATCGCTTTCCAGCATGACGAAAGGTTCATCGCTGTCTTTGTTCTTGTCATGATTGAGTAATTCAACACGAACAATATCACCACCCTTGGGATTGATCCAAAGATGATAAAGGTCAGTTTGTACTGAAATAAGCTGCTGACTTACAGGTGCTGTGGCATCCGTGGCTTGCTGCGCTGGCACATTTGCTTGTGGCAGATCAGAGGCAACTGTAGCCGTCTGACCATTTGGCAAATCTGCAGATACGTCATGCGAAACAACAGCAGTTTCCTGCTGCGGTTTTGTTTCAGCATTTCCATAATCTTTTTGCCACGCCAAAATGAGCAAATATGCGACAACAAACATGGCTCCGAGAATTGCAATCCTGGCCCATTGTTGCATATGTATTACCCCAAGTGGTGAGAGTGATTTTGGTTCAATAAACGATCACGAAAGGGTACAGCAACGTGAAGCGTTTGAGAATCTATTTGCTGAAATGAAATAAAACGAATCGCTTTTGAGGGAACAGGATCATATCCCGAGCCCCCCCACGGATGACAACGGCAAATACGTTTAGTAGCCAGCCACACTCCACGCCCAGCGCCATGCATCTGGACTGCTTCCAAGGAATATTGAGAACAAGTTGGAATATAACGACAGCGCGGTCCAAGAAGAGGACTAATCGCAATCTGATAGAAACGGATCAACCAATGCAGTAAACGTACCATTGGCCAACTCTACTTTTGTGGGAAGGGGGCTATTTTTGAATGCTTTTTGGCAAGACGGTTAAGTTTTTGCCAGGCAAATTGTAATTGCTGGTGCAATTCTGCATTAGATACTGTCTCAATACCAATTTTCGGCATGATTACAATGTCTAAGTCATCTAATTGCTGTTGATGCAGGCGAAAACTTTCGCGAGCAAGTCGTTTTACTCTATTTCTTTCGTGTGCGCGTCGCACTTTCTTCTTAGCAACAACTAAACCCAAACGGCTATTTGGCAGTTCGGAATGTTTTGCAAGAAATAAGAAATGGGGTTGATGCACTTTAAAAAGCGCACCATCAAAGACACCTTTATAATCGGCAGCACAGCGTAATCGCAACTCTGTGCCAAAACTATAAAGTTTTGTCATAACACCCAAAATCGTCTTAGCGTAACTGATTAAACAGTTAAGCTATGACGACCTTTTGCACGACGGCGAGCTAATACTTGACGACCAGCTTTAGTAGCCATACGAGCACGGAAACCATGAACACGCTTACGCTTTAATTCAGACGGTTGGAATGTACGTTTCATATTGAAACTCCAAAAAATGATCTTTCTGTGAAGGTCCGCGATTTTAGTGCTCATTGCTTGAGCTGTCAATGCAAAAGCACTTTTCTTTTCAAATAACAGCAAAAAAGAGCGAAGGTGTATTTTTTATGCAGAACTGGATAACACTAGCTCGATTTGAGTTAACCACAAATCAAGTTATTGTTATTTAAATAAATATAAGTTATAAACAACTCTATCAACAAAGTTATCCACATGTTATCCAGAGTTTAAATTTGAACTCCGAGTTTTGAATTTAAATTTAATACTTTTTGAGTTATCCACAAAAACTCGCGATCTTATAAGTAAATTCAAATTTATAAATTTAAATTTATTACTATTAGGGAGCGCTTTTTCTATGGATAAGCTATTTTTTATTTATATAAACATTAAGTTATGTTGTGGATAAAACTGTTGTTATTAATTTTATACTTTGTGGATAACTTTGTGATATATTTTATCCACAGCTTGCGGATAAACTTATCCACACCGGGTTTTAAATTTAAATTTATGCACCTTGATTTCTTTTTGCACAATTTTTGTGGAAATTGCCATGACAGATGTGGATAACTTGGTTAGAATGGCGACCCGCTTTTGGTCGCGGGCAGCTTTTTTTCGAATGAACAATGGAATGAATAGGGGATTCACATGCTTTGGACGGACTGCTTAAATCGCCTGCGACAAGAGCTCTCTGGAAATGTCTTTACCATGTGGATTCGGCCATTGGTTGCAGAAGAGCTGGAGGATACCTTGCGTCTTTATGCACCGAATCCTTACTGGACGCGCTACATTCAGGAACATCATCTGGAACTGATTTCAATTCTGGCAGAACAGCTGTCTGAAGGTCGCGTGCGTAAAGTTGAAATTCTGGTAGATTCTCGCCCGGGGGCAATCTTGTCTGCGAGTGAACAGCCGGCCACCACGACTGCTGCACTAGAATCCGCACCTGTTGTCGCGCCATCCCCGCGTCCCAAGAAAGAAAAAGAAGATTCAGGCAAAAATAGCCGTAAACGTCAGTTGAACCCCTTATTCACCTTTTCGCTGTTTGTGGAAGGTCGTTCTAACCAGATGGCAGCAGAAACCTGTCGTAAGGTACTGACCCAGCTGGGTGCTTCCCAGCATAACCCCTTATTTTTATATGGTCCGACTGGTCTGGGTAAAACCCATTTGATGCAGGCAGTCGGCAATGCACTGTTGCAGGCCAAACCGAATGCCCGGGTCATGTACATGACCGCAGAAAGTTTTGTGCAGGATTTTGTCAGCTCTTTGCAGCAGGGCAAGGTTGAAGAGTTTAAAAAGAACTGCCGCTCTCTGGATCTGTTACTGGTTGATGATATCCATCTGCTGGCGGGTAAAGAAGCCAGTCTGGTGGAGTTTTTCTATACTTTTAACGCACTGCTGGACGAGTCCAAGCAGATTATCCTGACCTCGGATCGTTATCCTAAAGAGCTGACCGAACTGGATCCACGTCTGGTTTCACGTTTTTCCTGGGGCTTATCGGTAGGTGTTGAACCACCGGATATTGAAACCCGGATTGAAATTTTGCTGAAAAAAGCAGAAAACACCGGAGTGGATTTACCACGTAACTGTGCGCTGTTTATTGCTCAGCAGGTCGTGGCCAATGTACGTGAGCTTGAAGGTGCGCTGAATAAAGTGGTGGCGATTTCACGTTTCAAAGGCACGCCGATTGATCTGGATGTAGTGCGTGAATCTTTGAAAGATGTGCTGGCGATTCGAGCGCGTACCATCAGTACTGAAAACATTCAGCGTGTGGTCAGTGAATATTTCCGTATTCCGTTAAAAGAGATTGTTGGTCCAAAACGTACCCGGATTTATGCCCGCCCCCGTCAGCTGGCGATGGGCTTGGCCCGTGAACTCACCGGCGACAGTTTTCCGGAAATTGGCATGGCTTTTGGGGGGCGTGATCACAGTACCGTGATGCATGCCTGCGAGAAAGTACAGAGCCTGCGCGAAGAAGATCCGATCTTTAACGAAGACTATAAAAACCTGCAACGTCTGTTGCAAAGTTGACCGAAAACGCTCAAATTCTATTCTTGCTATGCGGCTGCTTTTGCCGCATAGTAAACCGTCAAAAAATCACTTTTTCTATATTAATCTTCAGCTTTAGAGGAATGCACCGTGCGTTTAAAAATCGCGAAAGAAAGCTTACTGAATGTTCTCTCACATGTCGTAGGAGCGGTTGAACGTCGCCATACCTTGAATATCCTGTCTAATCTGAAAATTCAGGTGACCGCACAAGCATTGACCGTAACCGGTTCGGATCTGGAGGTTGAGCTGGTGGCGAGTACGGCGCTGGCTGAAGGTGCCTGTCTGCAGGAAGGTGAGACCACAGTTCCTGCACGTAAACTGATTGATATCTGTAAGTCACTTCCTTCAGCGGCATTGATCGATTTGCATATTACTGAAGACCAGCGCTGCATTCTTAAATCAGGTAACAGCCGTTTTGTACTGGGTACCTTGCCTGCTGATGATTATCCATTACTAAATACTGAAAACACACAAGGCACGCAAGTGACAGTGACACAGCGTGAACTGAAACGCCTGTTTGAAAAAACTGCTTTTGCCATGGCGGTTCAGGATGTGCGTTTTTACCTGACCGGTACCTTGCTGGAAATTGATGCCAATCAGCTTCGTGCAGTAACTACCGATGGCCACCGTCTGGCATTGTGTGAAACGACAGCACAATCTACGGCAACCCAGCCGATTCAGGCGATTGTGCCACGTAAAGCCGTTGCAGAATTACAGCGTCTGCTGAGCGTTGAAGATGAGCAATTATCTTTATTGATTGGTCGTGAACTGCTCAATGTGACCATTACCATGCCAAGCCGTGACAAGGAACAGGCGGATATTACCGTACGTTTCACGACTAAACTGATTGATGGTAAGTTCCCGGACTACCGCCGTGTAATTCCACGTGGTGGCGACAAAGTGGTGATGATCGCACATGACGTGTTCAAGCAGTCTTTGCAACGTGTGGCGATTTTAAGTAATGAAAAACTTCGCGGTGTGTTTCTGAACTTCAATGCCGATTCCTTGCAGCTTCGCGCCAATAACCCGGAGCAGGATGAAGCAATTGAAGATCTGGCAATTCAATATTCAGATTCCCCGCTAGAAATGTCATTTAATGCGCAGTATCTGATTGAAGTGCTCGGGGTGCTGGATGGCGATGATGTGTCGATGACCATGACTGAAGCGAACCAGTCTGTTTTGGTACAGGACCCGGCACATACAGATCAAGTCTATGTTGTCATGCCGATGCGTGTTTAAGCCGCGGCTTTTTGATACTCAGATAAGCTATGCATATTACGCGTTTACATATTGAGCGTGTACGGAATTTAAAGACGGTTGCTCTCCACGGATTGCAGCCGTTTAATGTTTTTTATGGCCAAAATGGTTCAGGTAAAACCTCGATTTTAGAGGCGATTCATTTACTGGCTGCCGGGCGTTCCTTCCGTACCCATATTCCCAAAAATTATATCCAGCATGGCGCACAAGATGCGATTGTGTTTGCACAGTCTACGACTGAAAAAATTGGCATGCAAAAAATGGCTGGCGGGGAACAGTTGATTAAGGTCAATGGTGATCTGGTCGCGACTCAGGGTCAGCTGGCCAAACTGCTACCCTTGCAGCTGATTGATCCGCAAAGTACCGATATTATTGATCATGGTGCCAAACCACGGCGTCAATTGCTGGACTGGTTGATGTTCCACGTGGAACCGGAATTTTATCATGCCTGGCAATATTATTCGCGTGCGCTGAAACAGCGGAACAGCCTGCTCAAAAGCAAACGCTTTCTCAGTCTTTCCGATCTGGAACCGTGGAACCAGATGCTGAGTGAATATGGAGAAATCCTGCATTCGCAGCGTGTCGGGATCGTAGAACAATGGAAGCCATTTTTTGAAGATGATCTGAAACAGTTGTTACCTGAGGTACAGGTCAGTCTGGAATACAGTCCAGGCTTCCATAGTGAAAGCGGTCTGTTGAATGACCTGACCAATCATCATGAAAAAGACTGCGAGCGACGCTATACCGAATATGGTCCACATCGCGCAGATTTGCGTTTAAAGACCCCGATGGGGGACGCAGATGTAATCCTGTCGCGCGGGCAGAAAAAGCTGCTGATGATCGCATTAAAACTGTCGCAAATCGCAATGCTACATTCTTGTAATAAGGAAACTGTGGTATTATTAGATGATGTGACAGCAGAATTAGATTTAACCGCACAACAACGTTTAATTGAGCGATTGAGCCAACTTGGTAGTCAAGTTTTTATTACCACCTTAGACCATGAAGCAGTACAGAAGCACTTACATGATTTGTCTATCTCATATCAGTTATTCAGTGTTGAAAACGGTACTGTTCAAGTTGTGCAATAATATTTTTTGAGTTTTACCCATCTTTGGATAGACCTATTTTTCACTAGGGAGAAACCATGAGTTCAGAAGATCAAGCTGCTTCTCAAACAGAACAAACCATTGAAAAGGCTTATGATTCCTCTAGCATCAAGGTATTACGTGGTTTAGACGCAGTCCGTAAGCGTCCGGGCATGTATATTGGTGACACAGACGATGGTACGGGCCTGCACCACATGGTGTTCGAAGTAGTCGACAACTCGATTGACGAAGCCTTGGCGGGCCACTGTGATGAAATTATAGTCACCATCCATGAAGATGAATCGGTTTCAGTTTCTGATAATGGCCGTGGTATTCCGACCGATATTCACCCTGAAGAAGGTGTGTCTGCAGCAGAAGTAATTTTAACGATTCTGCATGCCGGTGGTAAGTTCGACGATAACAGTTATAAGGTCTCTGGCGGTCTGCATGGTGTGGGTGTTTCCGTAGTCAACGCACTGTCTGAAAAATTACTACTGAATATCAGCCGTGCCGGAAAAACCTATGAACAAGAATACCGTCATGGTGATCCTGTTTATAAATTACGCGAAACAGGCACAACAGATCAATCGGGTACTACCGTTCGTTTCTGGCCAAGTGCAGAAACCTTTAGCCAGACCATTTTCAATGTTGATATTTTAGCGCGTCGTTTGCGTGAACTGTCCTTCCTGAATGCTGGCGTACGCATTGTGCTTCGCGATGAGCGCGTGAATCTTGAAAATGTTTATGACTATGAGGGTGGCCTGTCCGAATTCGTTAAATATATTAACGAAGGCAAAACGCACCTGAATGATATCTTCCATTTCACCACACAGGCTGAAAATGGCATTGGTGTGGAAGTGGCGTTGCAGTGGAATGATTCTTATCAGGAAAACGTGCGCTGCTTTACCAATAACATCCCGCAAAAGGATGGCGGTACACATCTGGCTGGTTTCCGTGCTGCTTTGACCCGTGGTTTAAATAACTACATGGACAGCGAAAATATCCTGAAAAAGGAAAAAGTGGTAGTCTCGGGTGATGATGCGCGTGAAGGTCTGACTGCCATCGTGTCAGTCAAAGTACCTGATCCAAAATTCTCTTCACAAACCAAAGAAAAACTGGTGTCAAGTGAAGTGAAGACTGCGGTTGAACAGGCCATGAATAAGTCATTCTCTGAGTACTTGCTGGAAAATCCGCAAGCAGCGAAAGCTATTGCCGGCAAGATTATTGATGCAGCGCGTGCCCGTGATGCAGCACGTAAAGCGCGTGAAATGACACGTCGTAAGAGTGCGCTGGATATTGCCGGTCTTCCAGGTAAACTGGCTGATTGTCAGGAAAAAGATCCGGCACTGTCGGAACTATATCTGGTCGAGGGTGACTCTGCAGGTGGTTCAGCCAAGCAGGGCCGTAACCGTAAGATGCAGGCGATTTTACCGTTGAAAGGTAAGATTTTGAACGTAGAGCGTGCCCGTTTTGACCGGATGATTTCTTCTGCTGAAGTGGGTACTCTCATTACTGCGCTCGGCTGTGGTATTGGCCGTGAAGAATATAATCCGGACAAGCTGCGTTATCACAAAATCATCATCATGACCGATGCTGATGTGGATGGTTCGCACATCCGTACGCTGCTCTTGACCTTCTTCTTCCGTCAAATGCCGGAACTGGTCGAGCGGGGTCATATCTATATCGCGCAGCCACCATTGTACAAGCTGAAAAAAGGCAAGCAGGAACAGTACATCAAGGACAATGATGCACTGGAAACTTACCTGATCTCCAATGCGATTGATGAGCTGGAACTGCATATTAGCGCAGAGGCTCCCGCGATTCGTGGTGAAGCTTTGGCACAAGTCATTGCAGATTATCAAACCTCGCAAAAGAGTTTGGCGCGTTTAACTGTACGCTATCCTGCAACGGTACTTGATGGCTTGCTTGCTCTTGATGCGTTCAAACTTGATCAAGCCAATGATTTGGATTATGTAGAAACTTGGGCTAAGCAAATGCGTGACCATGTTGAGAATATGCAACCAAGTTTGCGGCCTGAACTCAGCATTGAAACCTTTGAAAAAGAAGATGCTGAAGGTAATAAATCAAATACCTATTTACCACGTATCACGATTTATATTCATAACTTACCGCATTCTTATTTGCTGGATGCAAACTTGTTGGGTTCAAGTGAATACGCACGTTTGTTGAAAAACTCGAAGAGTTGGTTCACCTTGCTTGAAGAAGGGGCTTACCTACAAAAAGGCGAGCGTAAAATCCCTGTTTCAAGCTTCCATCAAGTGTGGCAAAACATCTTGGCTGACTCACGTCGTGGCATGATGATCCAGCGTTATAAAGGTCTGGGCGAGATGAATGCAGAGCAGTTGTGGGAAACGACCATGGATCCAGACAATCGTAACATGCTGCAAGTGACGGTCACAGATGCGATTGAGGCGGACCGTATGTTCTCTTGCTTGATGGGCGATGATGTAGAACCACGTCGTGCCTTCATTGAAGAAAATGCCTTGAATGCTGACATTGATGCCTGATCCTTCAGGATAAACTCAAACATAAAAAAGCGCCTTTCGAGGCGCTTTTTTTAGATCAATTTTTTACTCATATCCTGTGGACTAGGCAGAATAGAGTAAATATGGACAGATTTTTAGATATCGAACTGGTTCATTTTAGTTTTAAAAAGCCGGCTTGAGTGAGCCAGTTTGATTCTAGGAAAGGGGTTAGGTATAGATCCACCAGCTTGGAGGAATACAGGAAATTTGGAATGAGTATCTCATTATAAAAATGAACTGCATCAGAAATTTAAAGAGAATTTTTTGAATAATAAGGTGAGGGAGAAGGACGCTCTTTATATGATGAGGAGTATCTATGCAGTCCAAAATGCTGGGTGAACACTGTATCGGTTAAAGTGGAATTAAAGGAATATATACAATAAGGGCTGTTCAAACGCTTAGTAGGGAATTGGCTAAAAATAAAAAATAGCTTGTTCAAAAAAATCCAATATCCCAAAAGAAATGAAAAATTGCTGAATATAAATTTTTATATTTTCAATAACTTGTAAAAAATTTGGTATAAGAAGTTAAATAATACGTGAATGGTATTGCTTTAAGCGTGTAGTAAGCCTGATTAAATATGTGGATAACTCTGAAGTTATCCACGATTTTTATGTGAATAAGATAGTATTTTACGATGAGTTTTAATTCACTTCTTAATTCTTTTTTTAAATTCAAAGTTAAACTTTATGGTCTTGTGGATAAGTGTTTTTAAATTTAAAATAGCACTTTAAATTTAAAAATGGATTTGGCGAGATATTCGTAGAGTGTCCAGACTATTTTCTATATGGGTTTTAAAATAATAAATTATTATAAATTATATACTTGTGTATATAGTGTAGTTTCTCTAACCATTGGCGTGGAACATATTTTTTAATCAAAACTCAGGGTGTAGTTAAACTACATAGTTAATTTAATAATCAAGTGAACTTTCATTTTTATTTAAAATCATAATATTATCGATCTTTGCTTAATTTTTTCTTTTTCCTCTTAGGGCTTATTTTTGACTTCATTAGTGAAAATCGAACATCTCTTTCGTTTCTGGATAGAAAAGAGGGAGGGGATTGCTGAAGTGTGATGAGGAGGAGTAGAAAAAAGAGGAGTGATAAAATAACTATAAAAATAAAAAAAAGCGCCTGACGGCGCTTTCCTTTAATCATCTTTATGGCGTCAGGATGACTTTACGGCAATCTTCTTCCCGTTTATCAAAGATACGATAACCTTCAGCTGCATCTTCCAGTTTCATGCGATGGGTAATGATTACATCAGGAGAAAGATCCCCATTTTCAATATATTCTAATAACTGCGGCAGATACTTATGCACATGAGTTTGTCCCATTTTAAAGGTCAAACCTTTGTCGAAGGCATCGCCGAACAGGAAGCCATGAATTGGGCCGGCATAAACTCCCGGTACACTGACTACGCCGCCACGACGGACTGCCGCAATACATTGTCTCAGGGCAGAGCCACTCGAACCTTCTAGTTTCAGATTGGTCATTACAGTTTCCAGAACGCTACCTTTGGCTTCAAAACCAACAGCATCAATGACTGCATCAACCCCACGATAACCTGCGGTATTTTGAATAATAAACTCAGCAGCATCGACTTCATCAAAATTGACCGGAATCGCCCCATAAGTTTGATGAGCAAATCGCAAGCGATAAGGATGGTGATCGATCATGAAGATCTGTTCAGCACCGAGCATTCGCGCACAGGCAGCAGCAAGTAGACCCACTGGTCCGGCTCCATAAATAGCGACACTGGAACCTCGACCAACTTGGGCATTGGTGACTGCCTGCCAGGCAGTCGGCAGAATATCGGTCAGGAACAATACTTTTTCATCCGGCAAGGAGCCGGGTACCTTAAACGGGCCCACATTGCCTTTGGGAATTCGCACATATTCGGCTTGACCGCCTGGCACACCACCATACAGGTGGCTATATCCAAACAATGCTGCACCAGGTGGAATCTGCTTTTTATTCAGGATGGCACCACGGCCTGTATTGGTATTTTCACAGGCAGCCATGAGTTCATGTTCACAGAAAAAACAGTGTCCGCATGCAATCACAAACGGAATAATAACCCGGTCACCTTTTTTTACTGAAGTAACTTCAGGACCGACTTCTTCAACCACCCCCATAAATTCATGACCAAAAATATCCCCTTGTTCGGTTGCTGGAATTTTCCCCCGATAAAGATGCAGATCTGAGCCACAGATGGCAGTGGCCGTTACTCTAAGAATGACATCATCTGCTTCCTGAATGACTGGATCAGGAACGGATTCAACTCGTACATCGCGAGTACCGTGATAAGTAAGAGCACGCATGCGGATTTCCTCTCTAGTTCAACATTAAACAGACTTGAATTTAAGGCTGTCAAAAATTAAAAGTACTTGTATTAGAGCCTTAGGAGGTAAACTGGCGCTGTAAATTAATGTATGAAAAAAGCCACTCAATTGTTTAAAAAATAAACTTATATAAGAGTTGCGTAATTCACATACAAAATGTGTCAATTAATCAATAAAGAGGAAACTTGAAAGCACGGGGGAATAAAGTGGGTAAAAAAATATTGAAACTAGACTATTCAAATAAAAAAGAGACGAGTAACGATTGTTACCCATCTCTCAGCTAATGAATGGGATAGAAACAGCTTTAGAAGGATTGCTCCAGATTTTCCAGTTCCATCATCAGTTCCAGCATCTGTTCTTCGGCTGTTTCCAGCTTGGCTTTCAGCTCGGTTTGCTCATTCATCAATTTCAGTAAGTCATTTTTACGTGATGCTTCATATAAAGCACTGTCACCGAGTAAGGTTTCAATTTCAGCCAGACGCGGCTGAAGCTTTGCAATCTGTGCTTCGCATTTTTCAATATTTTTACGAATCGGACGACTGAGTTCCCGCTGGCGCGCAGCTTCTTTACGTTGAGCTTCTTTATCCAGTTTGGAAATGGTCGGTTTGACTTCAACCTGGGATTTCACCGGTTCGGCCGGCTTTTGCCCGTTTTTGATCATCTCGCTCCGGGCCTGGCGTAACCAGTCCGCATAAGCAGCGAGATCACCGTCAAATTCACGGCATTGACCATTATGAACCAGTAACAGTTCATCACAGACACTGGCAATCAGCTGGCGTTCATGCGAAACCAGTACCACGGCACCCTGGAAATCCTGCAAGGCCATAGTCAGTGCATGACGCATATCCAGATCTAAGTGGTTGGTTGGCTCATCCAGAATCAGTACATTGGGACGCTGCCAGACAATCAGTGCCAAGGCCAGACGTGCGCGCTCACCGCCAGAGAAGCTTTCACTTGGCGTATCCATACGTTCGCCACTAAACCCAAAACTACCCAGGAAAGAACGCAGGCTGGCTTCACTGATTTTTTTATCGGCAATACGTGCCAGCTGTAACATCGGGCTGGCATTGCCATCCAGTGCGTCCATCTGATGCTGGGCAAAATAACCGATATTGAGCAATTCTGAATCTTTACGCAGACCTTGAATCAGTTTTAAGTCACCGACCAGTGATTTGATCAGCGTGGATTTACCAGCGCCATTCATCCCGAGCAAACCGATCCGGCTGTTTGGCGTGATCTGTAAATTTACATTGGTCACAATCAGCTTGTCACCATAACCGATATCGGCATGTTCCAGTTGCAATAATGGCGAACTCATTTTGGTCGGTTCACGGAAACTGAAAGTAAATGGCGTATCGACATGTGCAGCGGACAGTTCCTGCATACGTTCCAGCTGTTTGATCCGGCTTTGGGCCTGTTTGGCTTTGGTCGCTTGTGCTTTGAACCGGTCAATATATTTTTGCAGGTGCGCGCGGGTTTCCAGCTGCTTTTCATAAGCTTGCTGCTGCTGTGCCAGACGTTCACTACGGGTGCGCTCAAAGGTCGAATAGTTACCGGTATATAAAGTCAGTTCCTGATTTTCGATATGTAAAATATGGTCGGTAATCGCATCGAGGAAATCCCGGTCATGCGAAATCAGTACCAGCGTACCTTCATAGGCTTTCAGCCAGTCTTCGAGCCAGAGAATCGCATCCAGGTCCAGATGGTTGGTCGGTTCATCAAGAAGCAGTAAGTCTGACCGGCTCATCAGGGTACGCGCCAGATTCAGGCGCATACGCCAGCCACCGGAAAAACTTGAAACATCCAGTTGTGATTGGTGTTCAAAGAAGCCCAGACCAGCCATCAGCTGCGAGGCTTTGGCAGGAGCCGAATAACCTGAAATTTCATCAAAACGGCCATATAAATGGGCCAGTTCTGCATCATCCAGTTGATCCGGCTGATCGAGTTTCTGCTGAATCTCCCAGTATTCTTCATCGCCCGACAACACGAAATCAATGGCTTTCATATCCAGGGCTTTAATTTCCTGAGCCATATGCGCCACGGTCCATACCGCAGGTCGGGTCAGTGAACCACTGTCCGATTCCATACCACCGAGCAAGGCTGCAAACAGGGTCGATTTCCCCGCACCATTGACACCGGTTAGGCCAATTTTCCATCCTGGGTGTAACTGCATCGACGCTTTTTGAAATAAAACACGTCCACCGCGACGTATAGATAACTGGTCTAACTGAATCATTGAGAAATCAAGGCTAAGCAATAAGATGTGCCTATTCTAAAGGAAAGCCCCAGAAAAATGAAAAATCTTGCAGTTTTTACTGAAATGAAAAGTTTTTTGACCTCTGTTCCCTACTAGGAGGTAAACGCTCAAGTTGAGTAAAAGCTCTATTTTTACTGTGAGTAGTCGTTTATAGTTCATATGGTTAGAACAATAAGTACGATAGAGTCAAATAAAAATGAAAAAGGGATATTTAATTTTGTCTGCGCTGGGTCTGTTTGTGTCGACTTCGAGTCAAGCCAGTGTGAATGTCTGTGTTTTCGATTTGCTGGGAAAATCGGGTGAGTCCTATAAGTTACTGGAGGAATGGGCACTGGCAGCAAAAAGCTGGGGAGTACAGGTAAAGTTGAGCGCCTATCAGGATGAAGCCAAGGTAGATCAGGATGTCAAAGCTGGAAAGTGTGATGCTTTTTATATGACCTCCATGCGCTCCCGGGCCTATAACAAATTTGCCGGATCAATTGATGCGATTGGTGGCGTGCCGAATAATGACATTGCCATGAAAGCTATCAGTTATGTACTGGATAAACGCAACAGCAAACGCCTGATGACCCAAATTGGCAAGGAAAAATTTGAAGTCGCAGGCATCGGCCAGATTGGTCCGGCTTATATTTTTGTTCGTGATCGCGGACTGAATAAACTGGAACAGGTCAAAGGCAAGAAATTTGCCGTATTGCATTATGACTATGCACAAAAGATCATGGTGAACCGGATTGAAGCGGTACCGGTAATGTCGGAAATTTCCAATTTTATCCGTAAGTTCAATCAGGGGGAAGTCGATATTGTGGCTGCACCGGCCTATGCTTTTAAACCGCTGGAGCTGGAAAAAGGCCTGGGCTCTAGAGGTGCCATGATCAATTTTCCGGTAGTGAATGTCACTGCAGACCTGATTATTCGACCAGATAAGTTCCCGGCAAGCTTTGCGGCGCAATCCCGAAGCTGGTTTGTCAGACAGTTACCACGCAGCTTTGCCATGGTCAAGCGCATGGAAGCTGAAATTCCAAGCAAATATATTCTGAATCTCAGCCGTGAAGACCGTGTGGCTTATCAAAAGATTTTGCGTGAGGGCCGAATCGATTTAACCAAGCAGGGGATTTATGATTCAGGCATGATGACTGTGTTGAAGCGTGCGCGTTGTACGGTAGAAAGAACCAATTTTGAGTGTTCAATTAGTGGTGAATAAAACTGTAATCATGTATATCTTTGTAACTATGATGAGCTAAATGTAATTATAAGCAAGCAGTATTTAAAACTAACTTATTAATAATTAATAATATATTTAAAATTGGTGTGAGCGGTTTAAATGAATTTATCTTTAGAGGCCAAAATGCGGCTTTTGAATGGAGTAAATGCTCTATTTTTTTTAATTAAACTTGCTTAATATTTGTTCCGTGTACGGACACTCAGCAAATAACAAGATTTCAAAGGATCACTACAATGAAAAAAACACTCTTATCATTGGCTGCATTTTCTGCATTTGGTTTTGCAAGTGTGGCACATGCAGAAAAAGTCGATATCTGTGTGTTTGACTTACTGGGTAAATCCGGTGAGTCTTTCCAGATGGCGCAAGAATGGGCACTGGCTGCAAAAGGCTGGGGCGCAGACATCAATCTGATTGCGCGTCAGGATGAAGCGGTTGCTGACAATGACTTTAAGGCAGGCAAATGTGATGGCGTATTTATGACTGCCATGCGTGCCCGTCAATATAACAAGTTTGCCGGTTCCATCGATGCCTTGGGTGGTGCACCGAATAATGCCATCGCCCAGCGTGCCATCAGTTTTGCCTTGGATAAACGTAATGCAGGCAAAATGGTGACCAATATGGGCGGCAAAAAATATGAAATCGCCGGTATTTCTCCGCTGGGTTCGGCATTTATTTTTGTTCGTGATAAAAATATCAATTCGATTGAAAAAGCCGCAGGTAAAAAATTCGCAGTACTTGGCTACGACGATGCCCAGAAAATCATGGTACAGCGTGTCGGTGCGCAGGCAGTAATTTCCGATGTTTCCAACTTTGTGGCCAAATTTAATAATGGTCAGGTAGATATGGTCGGTGCACCTGCCTATGCTTATAAGCCGCTGGAAATCTACAAGGGCCTGGGTAATAACGGCGCGATGTTTAATTTCCCGGTGCTGCATGTGACTTCTGATTTTGTGATCCGTCCGGAAAAATTCCCGGCAGGTTTTGGGCAAAAATCGCGTGACTGGTTTATCAAAAACCTGCCAAAGAGCATGGGAATGATCAGCCGTCTGGAAGCAGGTATTCCGTCAAAGTATAAAATGAATCTGAGTGCTGAAGATAAAACCAAGTATCAGAAAATGTTACGTGATGGCCGGATGGATATGACCAAACGCGGAATCTATGATGCCAGCATGATGTCGGTATTAAAACGTGCGCGCTGTTCTGTCGATAAAGCCAACTTTGAATGTTCACTTTCTGGCGAATAATTTGATTTTTAAAGAAAAAAGCTTAGAGTCATCTAAGCTTTTTTTATGGATGCCTCGGTCAGATCTGCCATTGTGCAGCGAATAAAATAGCTTAAGCTTGATCTAAATATTAAATTCACATGTTTTATATAAAAAACAGTCACATGTGACTAAAACTGCAATAACAAAAACAAGCAATAAGGAAATGAGGATGATGCATAGAGGATGGAAAGCACTGGCATTGGCTACGGCGACACTGGCTGTTTCAGGTCTGGCCCAAGCTAAACAGGTGATTTGCGTATTTGATCTGGTCGGTAAAAACGGTGATGTCTATAGTGTGATGAAAGACTATCAGTTGGCGGCCAAAAACTGGGGAGCAGATGTCGAACTGCGAGTAAATACCAATGAAGCCGTGGTTGCAGAAGATTTTAAAGCTGGAAAATGTGACGGGATTAGTGTGACCGGTATGCGTGGCCGACAATTTAACAAGTTTACCGGTTCTCTGGATGCAATTGGGGCTATCACCGATCTGAATCTAGCGGTTAAAGTCATGCAGGGCCTGGCCAGTCCCACCTTCGCCAAACAAATGCTGCAAGGTAAATATGAAATTGTCGGCGTGATTCCGGTGGGGGACGCTTATCTGCTGGTGAATGACCGCAGTATCAATACTGTTGCCAAAGCAGCCGGCAAGAAAATTGCGGTACTGAGCCATGACGAAGCACAAAAAATCATGGTACAGCAGGTCGGTGCACAAGCGGTGAGTGCCGAAATCAGCAATTTTGCCAGTATGTTTAACAATGGTCAGGTGGATATTATCGGTGCACCAGCTGCAGCATTTAAGCCTTTAGAATTACATAAGGGGTTAGGTAGTAAGGGTGCGATTGTGAATTATCCGGTGTTGCAGGTTACCGGTAATATTATTATCCGTCCCGATAAATTCCCGGCCGGATACGGACAAAAATCACGTGAGTGGGTCAAGAGCCAGTTACCGCGTGCCTTTGGCATTTTGGGTAAAATGAAATCAGATATTCCATCAAAATACTGGATGGATATTCCTGCGGCAGATAAACCGGGTTATCAAAAAATGATGCGGGATTCCCGAATTGACCTGACCAAACGCGGCGTTTATGACAAACGTATGATGAAACTGCTGTGGCAATTCCGTTGCAAACAGAATCCGACAAATTTTGAATGTGCCTTACAGGATGAGAACTACAAATAATCCTGATAAAATTACTCTGATTTGACTTTTAATCTGTAGAGACTGACCATATATTGAGTGTGTTATACTTAAATATGGTCTTTTCTTTCTAAAGACATTCCATTCAACAGAGGAATCCGCCATGAATGCCCAAGCGCTTGTGCTCACCGACAATGCCGCAAATAAAGTACGCCAGTTGCGTGACAGTGAAGGTAACCAAGACTTAATGCTCCGTGTTTATGTCACCGGTGGCGGCTGTTCAGGTTTCTCTTATGGCTTTAACTTTGCAGAAAGCCAGAATGAAGATGATGCAGAATTTGCCAACGGTGATGTTAAAGTCCTGGTCGATTCATTGAGTTATCAATATCTGGTCGGTTCAGTTGTGGATTATTTAGAAGGTCTGGAAGGTTCACGTTTCGTGGTACAAAACCCGAATGCCACTACCACCTGTGGTTGTGGATCTTCATTCTCGATCTAAATCCAGATATAAAAAAGTCCTCTTAATGAGGACTTTTTTATATCTGGATAAAGTTTAGCTATCCAGTTTAACCGCTTCAAGCAGGTCAAAGATTACGGTAGTAACATCCTGACTCAACTCGCGGTTATTAAAAATTTCATAGGCGCTAATAGTAATGTCGGTATCGCTTGGCAACAGACGCTGTTCTTCTTCAATCAGGTCATTGATCGGTAATAAAGTCTGTTTGATTGCCAGATGCAGAATATCTTTGTATTCCAGATTTTCATCGTCGAGTTCAATCAGTTGTTCATTGAAATAAGGCAATAAAATCGAATGAAGATAGGGTTGGATGTCCTCGATATCAAAGATTTCGATATCACGGGTTTCATCAATCGTACTAATGTGGTCATTTACTTCAATTAAAATATGGTAGTAACTCACACGAATCTCCAAAGATGGCCTGAACAATGTAGCCGTTCACAATAACATGAAATCAGAATGGAGTCTTTTTTATAATACTTATACACTTAAATTAATTAGGGGATTCAGACTGATTAACTAACGGTTATATAGCAGGGTTTTATCTGCAGGGCGTAGCTGGAAGTGTTGCAGATTCTGTTTACCCAGTACAGGATACATCAGCGCTTCCGGGTCATTATGATGATACAGACCCAAGGCATGTCCAAGTTCATGGGCTAAGGTCAGACGCAAATCATCTTCTGCATCAAACTGATAAACCTGAATTTGATCACCCATAAAAACACCCTTATGAAATTCGCGGGCAGGAAAACGCTGTTGAGCCTGAATGATATTCTGCTGATGGTTCTGGAGGCCATGCTGATGCATGGAAACATTCATATTAAAGGAACTTTGCTGTTCCTGCAGGTACTGAAACTCCCGTTGAAAAGTTGCCGATTTGCGCTGTAAAGCCAAGACTTCATATTCAATCTGTTCGCGTTCATATGCGGATAAATCTGGCTGCTGACGGCGTTGCTGTAAGGCTTGAAATTCACTATTGATCTGGTTTTTTTGCTGAATGAGGCGTTGCTGCTGACTTTCCAGATGTTGATGGGAGGCTTGCAGATTTTTGACCTGCCGCTGATACCTGGCGTCATCTGCCAGTAACTGTTTTTCAATTTTCTTTAAGGCATTGTAGTCTTGCTGGCGTTGATCATAGATCAGGCGAATACTTAGTCTGGCATTTTCATCATATACCAGCAGATCATCACGATTTGTACCCTGATGCCAGATCTCGACTGCTTCCTTGCTCAGCTGAATGACTTGATCTTTACTCATTCCAAAGCCTGAATCGACCTGATCAATGCGAAAACGTAAACGCGTATCGAAAGGATGCGTCAAGCGATCAGCCAGCGAGTTATAGCGCAGTTGTGGATGGGTTTTGGTCTGCATATGCAGATAGGCAGACACGATCAATTCCATAATGAACAGGCAGAGCAAGAGACGCATATTTTTATTTAAATGTTTATTTTTTAAAAATATAGCCTAATTTTAATACTTTTCCCATGCTTATTTGCTTTGCTGCTCCGCTTTTGGGTAAAGCCCTAATTCGCCCAGAGCCTGCTGTAGAATTTCAAGGCGAATGGCTGGATTCATATTGGTTTGCATTTGCATATTCAGGGAAAATGCCACGATTTCCCCCTGAGGGATTTCGACCCACCCGGTGAGCCAGCCAACTTGCGGTTCTACATCCATGCCCCAACCGGATTTGGCATACAGGCGATAAGCTTGCCGTTCCTGTAAAAGTAACATGGCTTTAACTTGCTGCTGGACTTGAGGATCAAAGGGGAGCTCTCCTCGAGCAAGAGCAGAGACAAATTCGACTTCCTGTTTCGGGCTAATTTTTAGAGGCCCGATCAGCCAGAAGTTATCGACCTGCTGCCCAATCTGCTGATTGCCGAACCGGATGCGTTGCACTTCCTGCTGCATCAATTCCAGACCGATACGACGTGCCAGTTCCTGGTAGACCGGTACCGCAGAAGCTTGCATGGCCTCGCCGAGCGTCATATCTTTTTCCCAGGCGGCAAAACTGCGTTTCTTGCCATCCCATTTAAAGATTTCATTGGCTGTGGCTTTGCCATGCTGCAAGCCAATCAGGGCATTCACTATTTTAAAGGTTGAGGCAGGAACATATTCGGTATCTGCTCGGCTTAAATCATTGCCATAGATCTGTAACTGTTGACCACGCTGAATCACTAGAACGCCAGAGCTTTGTGCCTGATCAAATAAGCTGGCAATAGCTTGGGTGGATTGAGTCAAAGTGCTTTGAGATGGGGAAGATGAAACGGGCAGGCTACACGCTGTCAGGCCCAAACAACTCAGTAAAGGCAGCAAAATCAGAATTTTCATGGGTTCAAGGTATTTTAATGTTTGATTTAACTTAAACAGCTTTTTCTGGAAATACGATCAAATTTTAGTAATTTTTATTTTATTCCTTCAAGTCGAGGCATAAAAAACCGCGCTTTCGCGCGGTTTTTTCAGTTAAAGCGACAAATTATTTTTTGTCATCTTTCACTTCAGTGAACTCAGCATCTACAACGCCGTCGTCCGCTTTTTGAGCTTGGCCTTCGCCACCTTGGAATGCATTCGGGTCGAAACCTTGTGCACCGCCTTGGCCTTGTGCTGCTTCATATGCACGTTGTGTGATCGGCATGATGATGTTTTGCAATGCTTCAGTTTTAGACTTAATCACTTCAGCGTCATTTTCTTTAGTTGAAGCTTCAAGTTCAGAAACCGCAGTCTCAACCGCAGTTTTCTCGTCCGCAGTCACTTGTTCACCAAGATCTTTCACTGCTTTTTGAGCAGAAGCAATTAATGCATCAGCTTCGTTACGTGCTTTCGCAAGCTCTTCAAATTTACGGTCTTCTTCAGCATTCGCTTCAGCATCTTTGATCATCGCTTCAATTTCAGCATCGCTCAAACCAGAGTTTGCTTTAATTTGAATAGATTGCTCTTTACCTGTGCTCTTATCTTTCGCAGATACTTTCAAGATACCATCAGCATTGATGTCGAACGATACTTCAATTTGTGGCACACCACGTGGAGCCGGTGGAATATCGCCTAATTGGAAGTTACCCAACAATTTGTTTTGTTGAGCCATTTTACGTTCACCTTGGTAAACCGAAATGTCTACTGCAGGCTGGTTGTCAGCAGCTGTAGAGAACACTTGTGATTTTTTCGCCGGAATTGTGGTGTTTTTCTCGATGATTGGAGTTAACACACCACCCATTGTTTCAATACCAAGAGTCAATGGAGTTACGTCAAGAAGAAGTACGTCAGTTTTATCACCAGACAATACTGCACCTTGAATCGCTGCACCAATCGCTACTGCTTCGTCAGGGTTTACGTCTTTACGTGGCTCTTTACCAAAGAATTCCTGAACTTTTTGTTGTACCAGTGGCATACGTGATTGACCACCGACCAAAATCACATCAGAGATGTCAGAAGTCGAAAGACCTGCATCTTTAAGTGCAGTCTTGCATGGTTCAATCGTACGCGCTACCAGATCAGCCACCAAACCTTCAAGTTTTGCACGGGTAACGTTGATCACCAAATGTTTAGGACCAGTCGCATCCGCGGTAATGTATGGAAGGTTGATTTCAGTTGCATTAGAAGATGAAAGTTCGATCTTCGCTTTCTCAGCAGCTTCTTTCAAACGTTGTAACGCTAAAGGATCTTGCTTCAAGTTGAAGTTCTGTTCTTTCTTGAACTCTTCAACCAGGTACTCGATTAACGCGTTATCGAAGTCTTCACCACCCAGGAATGTATCACCGTTGGTAGATAACACTTCAATTTGCTGGTCGCCATCAAGGTCTGCAATTTCAATGATTGATACGTCAAAAGTACCACCACCCAAGTCGTAAACTGCGATTTTACGATCGCCTTCTTTCTTGTCCATACCGAACGCAAGTGCCGCAGCAGTTGGTTCGTTGATGATACGTTTAACTTCTAGACCAGCAATTCGGCCTGCATCTTTGGTAGCCTGACGCTGTGCATCGTTGAAGTAAGCAGGGACAGTAATAACTGCTTCAGTCACTGTCTCGCCTAGGTAATCTTCAGCAGTTTTCTTCATCTTTTTCAAGATTTCAGCAGAAACCTGTTGTGGCGCAAGTTTTTTGTCGTTGACCTCAACCCAAGCATCACCATTATCCGCTTTGATGATCTTATAAGGTACCAGACCGATATCTTTTTGTACCGCTTGGTCTTCATAACGACGACCGATCAAACGTTTGATCGCGAATAGTGTATTTTTCGGGTTAGTTACTGCCTGACGCTTTGCAGATTGACCCACAAGAATCTCGCCATCTTTATAGGCAATAATAGATGGTGTAGTACGTGTGCCTTCAGCATTTTCAATTACTTTAACTTTGTCGCCTTCAAGTACTGCAACACATGAGTTGGTAGTACCTAAGTCAATACCAATAATTTTAGCCATTTGGATGTTTCCTCAAAAATTTTCTTGTGATTTCCACTTGTTATCTGATATGAGAGTCATTCATTTTTTTTCAAGTAACATTTTTGAAAAAAATGTACAAACTCCCTAATTTATTCAGCTTAAGCGCCAACCATCACCATTGCAGGACGCAATAAGCGACTGTTTAACGTATAGCCTTTCTGCAAAACACTACCAATTTCATTGGCCTTAGCATTTGCATCAATGCCTACAGCCTGATGAAGCTCAGCATTAAATCCGCTACTGGTATCTACAACCACAACACCAAATTTTTCCAGTGTAGTGAGTAATGATTTCAAGGTAAGTTTGACGCCCTCAAGCAAAGGAGATTCTTCTTCATTCGCAGCATTAATTGCGCGCTCAAGATTATCAACCGTATCCAAAAGCTCTTTGGCGAATTTTTCTAATACTGTATCTTTATGTTTTTCAGATTCACGCTGAATACGTTCCACGCTTTTCTGTGCTTCATAGACTGCATTGGCCGTACGTGCTTTCTCTAGCTTTAAGTCACCTTCAAGCTGCGCAATCTGTTCTTGTAAAGACTCAACAGAAACTTCTGCCTGCTCGGATTCAGCTTGAGTTTGCGCTATATCTTTTTCCGCTTGCTCTTGCTCAAATTCTTGAGCTTGCTCATTTTGCTCAGTCGCCATTGATTTACTCCGTTTGAATGGGTTCTTAAACATGTACAGTCTACAGTCCTTGGCCCTTAGTGTTCATCGTATTAAGATGGAACTGCCAAGGTTGAAATAGTCAATTACCTTAAGAAATCGGGGCAGGGTATGAAAATTCAAGCATAAGCCCAGATAAATTTTATGATTTATGCAAAATCCCGAATACAGAAAGGAGAAGATTTTATAATTGTGAAAAAAATACAGCGGAAAAATCTTAAAAAGATAGCTAGTCTTTATGTGCCTAAGTCCAGTATCCTGATGTAAATATGTTGTATTTATTAGAATATAAAAAAGAAAAATCCACTAAATATTAAAATGAAAATAATAATAATCGTATTTTTAAATTAAAATGGCAGTCTTGATTTGTTTTAAGTCACTATAAAAAAGTAACCTTGCACTTTTGCTTATCCTAGTGGCCTTAATTAGAAAAATTCACTAAACCAGCCTCATAATCTCCTGTTTTTAATTCGCTTTTCTCGGCTACACCTCTCCCAAAAACTCAGCTTTTTTAGCTGCTTATTTATTAGACACAAAAGCGATTAATATTTAACTAATAAAGTATTACACAAAAAATAAGCAACTCGGTATGATTCATTTTAGATTCTATCGCTGTAGTTTCTTCTTATTTTGAATTTGTTTTCGTGGCTTATCCTATTCTCTAGATAAGCCTTTTTTTTGCCCGATATTTTCTTGCATTCAAATAAAAAGCCCGATCTGGGCTTTTAGTGAATACAATGCAGGTCTTAATCACGACGATCGCGCGAACGTTGCTCCTGATGGCGTCGGTTATCATTCCAGCGTGGATTGGAACGATTTTGCTGGACTTTTTTCGTGCGCTGATCTGTGGCACGTTTACGATCTAGCTCCTGACGACGCTTATTACGATCTGCTTCTACCTGTTTTTGCCGTTGCGTCATCAGATTTTTACGCTGCTGTTCCTGGCGTTGCCGTTCTAGCTGGTTTTTACGTCGATCCTGATCTAATTGTCTTTTGCGATCCTGTTCCCAATTACGACGCTGTAATTCCTGTTTACGTCGATCCTGCTCAATACGTTTGCGCTGCTGCTCATATTCCCAGCGTTGCCGGTCATAGCGACGATCCTGTTCATAACCACGGTCATAACGCTGATCATAGCGACCGTCATAATAGCCGCCATCTTCAGGAAATGCGACGCAGCCTACAGCTAAAAATGCAGTCGCCAGAGACAAAGCTATGATTTTAATAGCCATAGGCATTCTCCCGATTTTTAATAAAAAATATACTTAATCGTGCAAAATTACGTCAAAAATAACCTTTAACCGGTCAATGACATCTTCTATAAATGAGGATAACGTATCGGGCAAAAGCTATCTGTACATAGATATTAAGACTTCTATAAGAATATGGTCACTGAAACGCTAATCGTGTAGAAACTATGAAGAATTAAGAGAATAAGGACTAAAAGTAATGACAGTGAATCATCCGGTTCTGCAACGTTTGATGGAAAAAGGACAGGGAACTGCAGCTCGTATGCTGGATCGCTTACCCGGTATTGCCCAGGAAGCACTAGTGAAGGCTTTGGATTATCCTCATGTCTATCCTGATTTAGACCCTTTGGTAAAATGCCTGATGGCCATCCAGATCAAACAGGGGCACAGCAGTTTTATCAGTGAAGATGTTGTGCATTCACGTACCCTGTTTGACGCACGCATGAAAGCTATCCGGGCCCGACCGACCGCGGTCAAATTTGTCGAAGAGCTCCGCCTTCCTCTACAGAGTGGCAGTATTTTTGCACGGCATTATCATCCTGCACCGCAAAAGAAGTTACCGATGGTAATTTTTTATCATGGCGGTGCCTTTATGGTCGGCGGTCTGGATACTCACGATGAATTCTGCCGATTGCTGGCAGTGCATGCCAAAGTTCAGGTATTGAGTGTGGCCTATCCCCTGACACCAGAATTTAGCCCTTTGCAGATGGTACAGGTATGCGAAGATGCCTTGGCTTGGGCACATCAGCATGGCAAGCAACTGAAAGTCTATAAAAACCGTATTGCTGTGGCAGGGGACAGTGCCGGCGGAAATCTGGCAGCTGTGGTAGCGCAGCGCAGCGCAGGAAAATCTTATGCCGCACGGGCACAACTTCTGCTTTATCCTGCAGTTGACTTCAAAAGTCGCCATCCATCTTTTTATGCCTATAAAGATGGACTGGTACTTTCAGAGCAGGATATTGATCTGGTGACCTTAATGTATGCCCAAACCCATCAGATTGAACTGGATGACCCACTGATTTCGCCGACCTATGGTGAGCTGAAAAACTTGCCGCCAAGTTATGTGATTACAGCACGTCATGATGTCCTGCATGATGAGGGTTCAATCTATGCACACAAATTGCGTCAGAATGGTGTAGCTGTTCTTTATGATGAATATACCGATCAGGCCCATGGTTTTATCAATCTGACCCCGATCTCACGTCGTGCCAAAAAATATGTGATTGAGATCAGTAAGAACTTCCGCAAATTTTGGGACAAAAACAGTTAAACCGAAAGCATGAAGAAAAAGGTGTTTCTTATGAAACACCTTTTTTATAGCTAAATTTAAATGCATGATTATGGCTTGTTACTGATCTGTGCTTCAGGAAAGATCAGATTAAATTGGGGGACATAAAAGCTTTGCAGCAATTTGGCTTTGGAAAAATCTGGAAATATATCCTCAGCATCTTGCCACTCTACTTGTGAAAGTGTGGAGAGGTGTCCACGAAACTGCGGACTAAACTGAAAACGTTGACCTTTCCAGGCCTGCTGAATCTTGAGCATAGATGCTGGAATATGGTGACTATTAATATAAAATTGACGGGCAGATTTGGTTTTCTTCAACCGAATCGTCATCTGCTGGTTCTGATGCTGGATCTGACACAGAATTTCCTGATCCTTTTCTTGCCATTTAAATTGTGCATATTGTTTGGGAATGCCCCATAAATGCTGACCATGTATGACAGATTCATGGGTAGACACATAAATTTTAGGAATCGAGCTGAGACGCCGTTTACTAATTAAAGGATGATCCAGAATTAGTAACTCATCATAGGGACCAATCGGTGAAGTTTGATAGCGTACCAGCATCACTTGAACCATACGACCCAGCGGAGAGGGCGCGATCCGGAACTGTTTTGCTTGTTCAATGAAGCTGGGGGTCAGCCAATAGTTCAGAATAAAACCTTCACCCTGCAAGCGCCAAGGTGGAAACTGATGGATATTTTGCTCCTGTAATAATGCATGTTTCATTCTTATTCTCTTGTCTTTAGTCGGCAGGTCACTGCAATATAAATCATAAAAGATTAATATATAGTCATTCACAACCATTACTTCTAAGTAGATGAGTTAATAAATGTTAAAGAAATCATTATGTGTGATCGCGCTTGCCGCGACCAGTCTGCCAAGCTTTGCTGCAAATACGATTATTGAGATGAATACTTCAATGGGAAATATTGAAATTGAACTCTTTAATGATAAAGCCCCCATCTCGGCAAAAAATTTTGAAAATTATGTAAAGAGCAACTTTTATAAGGACACCATTTTTCACCGGGTCATTCCTGGCTTTATGGTTCAGGGTGGTGGCTTTGATGTGAACATGCAGGAAAAAGCCAATACCAAAGCACCGATTAAAAACGAATCGTCAAATGGTCTGCATAACAAGCGTGGCACTTTAGCCATGGCACGTACCAATCAGCCGGATTCTGCCCGCGCACAATTCTTTGTAAACCTGGTCGATAATGATTTTCTGGATCGTTCTGCTAGAAATGCCGGCTATGCGGTATTTGGTAAGGTCACTAAAGGTATGGATATCGTCGATCAGATTGCTAAAGTACCCACTAGAAACTATGGAATGCATCAAAATGTGCCAGTAAACCCTGTAAAAATCACCAGTGTGACGATTAAAGCACCAGTTGTGAAAAACTAGGCATAGAATAAAACAGAAATATTTAATTTATATTTCTGTTTTAAAAATATGTACTTATGTAATTATTTGCATAAAATTGAACCAATTTGGTGCATAAAAATAAAACACTCGTGATTCTTGTGCGTTAAAAGCGCTTGCACGTGTAAGAAATTGCCCTATAATGAGCACATACCGACGAGATAGACGAAAACGAACGAAGCAGATTGCTGAGTTGTTAAGTATATCGAAGTCCAGCTTCTGGCACTGACGAGGTGTTAGAAAGATCATTAAGAGATTATGAAGAACAACTTGTGTGGATTTTTACTGGTTGATTGATCGAAATTATTTTCATTGATTGATGGTAGAAATTACTCGAAGTTTATTTGAGAAATATTTGTCAGAAAATTGATGAGCCAAGATTGG
>NZ_LSZI01000009.1:0-26768 GCF_001647535.1 Acinetobacter sp. SFA
CCAAATAGAAGAATTACTGCCACACCGCTGGAAATCCGACCAAAATTAAAAAATAGGCATGGGATTCAGCGGACGCTTACGGACAATCGGAGTATTTTGATTTTCCTTCCGGCTGGAGTGGGAAGGTTATTTCAACTGCTACACTTGTTATCTATGGTTCCATCTTTGCTTAGATTTTTTTCTGTAGAGCAAGTCAGATGGCCTTATTTTTATATTCTTATGTTTACTCGGCTATTTGCTTTTTTACGACTTATAAAATGAAATAAAGAAGGGCTACTCTTCTTAAGGGTGACAACGTGGACTACTAACAGAGATGAGTTTGAAATCAAAAAAAAAGATTTTATTTTAAATTTCCAGATATTTGCAGGAGCGTAAATGAAAGCACATGACTTGCTAAGATGCCCCCAAAAAAGCCGTTTTGAATAAACTGAGTGCTACAAATTGGACAGCACTGTCATTATTACCTTGGTATTTTTAAACGGCTCCTGCCGATCCATCTAAATATAATTCACCATCCCCTTAAAAAACGATATGTAGAATTTATATAAACAGCTTTTACATTTGATTGCACAAAATTAAGAATTTTTTAAGGTAGGACTTCTATCTTGAGTAGCAAGTTAATTTCGTGGTATGAGCCGAATGATCAAGTTTAGTTTTGATCCTCAGTCATCTGATCAGATTCATTATTTGGATGGATATTTCAACCAGTCTCAATACAAAAAACAAATCTATCACAATAAATTTTCAGTACAGGCCCATCACTTTGATCCCGTGATCTCGGTACAAGATAATGCTCTACAGCTAAGCGTACAAACTGTACACCGTGGTGAGACGTGTGAACGTCGAGCACTGGAAAATTTTATTCAGGAAAAATATCAACAAGTCCATCAGGCCACGATATCCACCTTCTCTTCGACCCTGTTTGCCGGTTATGACGGAGCAGAAATGCAGGTTGTGATTGGCATGGAGCATTTACACCAAACCAATGCCTTCCTGGAACAGTATCTCGATGAACCAATTGAAAATATTCTTGGCAAGCTCAGCCAGACGGAGATTAGTCGGAACAAGATTGTAGAAATTGGCAACTTGGCTGCAGTAGACATAAATCAGGCCAAACTGATAGTGGCATTTCTGGTCTTTCATCTCTCGCAGCAATGCATTGAATGGGCAGTATGTACCGGGACAACTGCGGTGCGTTATGTGTTGCAACAGATGGGATTACGTTTTCATGTGCTTGAAAAAGCTGACCCGCAAGTCCTAGGAGAGGCACAGCGCCTGTGGGGTAGTTATTACCAGCAGAAACCTTATGTCCTGGCGATTGATGTGGCAGAAGCCCTACAAGTCGCTCGTCAATTTTATCAATTTAGTCATTAAGGCATTTTGCTTGATTACCGAGGCACAGAATTTAAATGATGACTGCTTTATTTGAACGTATCAGCCTGCACGCACAACAATATCCGCAGCGAGAAGCAGTAGTCACCGCACAGGCAACCCTCAGCTATGCCGAGCTGCAGCAGCGGGTAGAATTATTGAGTGCCAGTTTCAAACAGCTTAATCTGCGCCATCTGGCTTTGTGGGGCGTAAATAGTATGGACTGGATTGTAGCCGATCTTGCCGCACAAAAAGCCGGCATGACTGTAATACCTGTTCCTCTATTTTTTACTGCAGCCCAAGTACGGCATCTGCTTTCCGACAGCCAAACCGAGCTGCTCTGTATTCTGGATGAATCTTTCTCTGCACCAGAATGGATGTTAAATCTGGCTCAAGACATGAGTGGAGATGAGATATTTATTGCCGGCCAGCTACATGCACGCTTTTTTCAGCTAGAGCTGGCCGTACACTATTCATCTTCTTTACAGACCCAGCATCCGGCAAAAATCACCTATACCTCAGGCAGTACCGGAACACCGAAAGGCGTGTGTCTGGCAGAAGATACCATAGAGTCAATTACGCATTCACTCAGTCAGGCACTGGCCAGCAGTCAGCTTGGACGGCATTTGTGTCTGATTCCATTCGCCACCTTGCTGGAAAATATTGCCGGAATTTATGTCGCACTGAGCATGGGGCGCGCTGTAGTAGTCGGTGAGGTGAGCCAGTTCGGTCTGGTATCTAACCATACTTTTGATACACAGCGGTTTGTAAATACAGTGCAGAGCTATCAAATCGAAAGTGTGATTTTATTACCGCAGATGCTGAAAGCGATTGTGGAATATAGCGCTACACACGGTGCTGCAGGGTTTAAGATGCTGAAATTTATTGCGGTCGGTGGAGGGAAAGTCTCTGCTGATTTACTCAAACAGTTCCAGCAACTTAACCTTCCGGTTTATGAGGGGTATGGCCTGTCCGAGTGTGCCTCGGTAGTCAGTCTGAATCTGCCGGGTGCACGCCGTATTGGCAGTGTGGGCCGGATTTTACCGCATGTCGAAGTTGAGATTGTAGCCAACAGCGAAGTAGTAGTGAAGGGTAATGCCATGCTGGGTTATGTCAATGACATGGCTGCAACACCATATATTCATACGGGTGATGCCGGCTATTTTGATGAGGAAGGCTATTTGTACATTACCGGACGCATCAAGCAGATGATTATCAGCAGTTTTGGACGCAATATTTCCCCGGAATGGGTTGAGTCCAACAGTCTGACCGAGCCGGAAATCCAGCAGATTGCCATTTTTGGCGAAGCTCAACCACATCTATCGGCCGTGATTTATGCCCCGGATGATACGCCAGACCAGCAACTGGCAGTAGCGCTTCAGCGGGCCAACAGCCGGATGCCAGACTATGCCCAGATCAAACACTGGTGCAGGTCTGCAGAGCCATTTTCCCTGAACAACCAGATGTTGACCGACAACGGCAAACTGCGCAGACAGCAGATTCAGCAAAAGTTTCAGGCTGAACTGATACCGGACGAGTCCCAACTTAATTTTGCCTAGTTCACAGACCCATTGACCTGTTGAATGAGAGAGAACACATGAATATTGCACAGCAAGCTTTGCACACCACGCCTAATCAGATTAAAACGCAATTGGTAGAACAGGGCTGGGTCTTGTTAAGACATGAACACTATGACGTGACCTCGTTTAGTGAACTCATGAATAGGCTATGCCAGCGGCTGACTTATGATCCTGCACGCAAAAATGTCACTCGCCAGTCCCAGAAAGTTGATGCAGGTAGCCAGGCCATGGGACTGCATATTGAAAATGGCACGACGCCTTTACCGCCCGATATCATCGCCTTTTTCAGTAAAAAAAGTGCTTCGCGCGGTTCGCAGACTACCTTATGTGATGGGCATGAAGTCTGGAAAAATATGTCGGATGCTCTCAAGCAGAAATTTGCCGAACCGATGACCATTCGCCGTTATTTACCCAAACCGATCTGGCAGAAGTATGTGGCCACTGTCTTGAATATTGAAAATGCAGAGCAGGTCGGCCTACAGGAGCTGGAACACTTTATCCAGATGGTTCCTGGCCAGCAGATTAGCCCGGCACACGATCAAGGGGTGCACTACCATTTAAATATGCCGATGGTCCGCCATGACACTCTTAAGGGTATTCCAGCCTTTGCCAATACCTTACTCGGGCCTTCTTATAATTATGAAAAACCCCGTTTTTATTTTGCTGATGGTTCAGAGATCAGTCCAGACTTGCTTGCAGAACTGGCAGAGCGTTGTGAAGCCCGGACCTCAGAAATTGACTGGCAGGATGGTGATCTGGTGATCATTGATAACAAACGCTTTATGCATGGCCGACGTGAAATCTTGGTGCCACTTGAGCAGCGCAAGTTATACATTTGTATGGGACTGGGCCTGAATCCTGACTTTTAAGCAAAGCAGAAAAAGACATCTAAAAAATTCAACGATAAGAGAAGTGATCTATGTCCAATTTAACAGCAGTTCTTCTAGGTGCGACCGGTGGCATTGGTCAGGCCATTGCCGATATTCTCGGGAAAAATGGCCTGAATCTGGTTCTGGTCGGACGTAATGAACAGACTTTGCGAAAATTAGGTGAAAAACTGGCACAGCGTTATCCGGATATACAACTGCAAGGGATCTGCTGTGACCTGGCCGAGCAGCACAGCCGTAACGATTTGCTGGGTGCGCTGGCCGAACTGAATACCCCCATTCACTATTACATCAATAATGCCGGTATCAATGATTTCAGTCTGTTCTCACAGCAGTCACAGGAAATGATGGAACAGATGATGCTGATTAATGTGGTCTATCCCTTGCAACTGGTGCAGGGCATGATTCCACTGATGTCAAAAAATCAGCCAAGCCAGATCATTCATATTGGCTCTACCTTTGGCAGCATTGGCTATCCGGGTTATGTCAGTTATTGTGCCAGCAAATTCGCCTTGCGCGGTGCTACCGAAGCCTTGGCACGTGAATATGCTAAGACCTCAATTCAATTTCGTTATTTTTCACCAAGGGCAACGATCACGGAGATGAATGATGAAAATGTCACAGAAATGAATCAGGCACTGGGGACTAAAATGGATGACCCTGATTTTGTCGCACAAGAGTTTTATCGTTTTTTAGAGAAAGACTGTCAGTCCTATCAGGTAGGTTATCCTGAAAAAATCTTTGTGAAGGTAAATCAGGTTTTACCCCATATCGTTTCCGGGTCAATTGAAAAAGATCTGGATACTATTTATAGATATGCAAACCGAGATCCAGCAGTTTACAGCACTGAACAGTAGAAGATGAATGCAATGACTGATCAGCACTAGATCAATAAACAGTTGTTTTATTCTTTACAGATGTCGCTGTAACCGATATGTTTTGGAGCTTTTGTATCTGTTAACACGAAATTTTTTTCTTTTTAGAGAAACCTGCGGCAGCGATGGCACAGGGTATTTTGCAGTAATAAATAATATTTTAATTCTGAAAAAGAAAGTTTTCAGGCTAAAAGTATTTTCATGCTTTTTTGAGAAGCAATAATTTTTAGCCGAGAAATTTTACGGCTTGAAGGCCTAATGTATTTTCACAGGGAATAGCAGATGAATATATTATTGATTGCAGGCTGGGGACTGGGGACAATCGTCCTGGAAGAATTTTCTGAAAAACTCAGGCCAGATCATACAGTCGCACTCTCTGATATTTTTGACCCCTTTGATGCGGTGACCCTGCAGGAAAAGATAAAGCTCGCACAAGATTATGATGTACTCATAGGCTGGTCTTTAGGGGGACAACTGGCTATTTATTTGGCCAATGAAATCTATCAGCAGACAGGGGTAGCAAAGCCTGTGATTGCCTGCATGTCCAATCCCTGTTTTGTGGTTAATACACATTGGCAACATGCAATGCCTGAAGCTGATTTTGAAAAATTTTCTCAGGCTGCCCGACTGGACATGTTAACGACATTGAAACGTTTTAGTCATCTCGTCTGTATGGGGGCGAAGGATGCACGGCAACGGGTGAAATATTTACAATCCCAACTGTCCTTAATTGATTTAAATCATCAAGAAAAGCATCTTTATCTTTTGAAACAATTAGATTTGGTAGAGATCTTAAAAACCTGTTCAACGAAGATACTGTTTATATTTTCAAACCAAGATTCACTAGTTCCTTGCCAAGTTTCCCTAGAATCTGTCTTTTATCAACAAAGTTTAATCAAAGTCAAAGAAATTGAGGCTGCGCATGATGCAATCCTGTTCGATACAGAATTGGTGCTAATACCTATTCTGGATTTTCTGGATGATTTACCAGTTACTTCAGCAAGATAAAGAATTCAGTCATTTGCATTTTTAACTGGGCAGGCTAAGATCGATATTTCCACAATTTTTCAGGATGAATTTTGTGTTTGACGCTTTTGATCAAGAGCATATTTGGCATCCCTATACCTCAATGACTGCACCCTTGCCATGTTATCCGGTCGCTAGCGCCAGCGGTGCCCAGATTTATCTGGAAGATGGCAGGGCGCTGATTGATGGCATGTCCTCCTGGTGGTGTACGATTCATGGCTACAGTCATCCTGAGCTGAATCAGGCCGCCATTGAGCAGCTTAATAAGATGTCACATGTGATGTTTGGTGGGTTGACCCATCAGCCTGCCATTGAACTTGCGAAAATCCTGCTGGAGATTACGGCATCTGAGCTTGATAAAGTCTTTTTTGCTGATTCCGGTTCGGTTGCTGTAGAAGTTGCCTTGAAAATGGCGGTGCAATATTCGCATGCCCAAGGACAACCGGAAAAAAGTAATTTTGTCACGACACGTTCGGGCTACCATGGTGATACATGGAACGCGATGTCAGTTTGCGATCCCGTCACGGGTATGCATCAAATCTTCGGTTCAAGCCTGCCTAATCGATATTTTGTTCCTGCACCTGAAAGTCGTTTCAATGGCGAATGGCAGGAGCAGGATATCCAGCCACTGGAACAGTTACTGGCAGAAAAGCATGAGCAGATTGCAGCCATGATTATTGAGCCGATTGTACAGGGTGCGGGGGGTATGCATTTTTATCATCCTGAATACTTACGTCAAGCCAAAGCTTTGTGTAGGCAATACGATGTACTCCTGATTCTGGATGAGATTGCGACAGGTTTTGGACGCACTGGTAAGTTATTTGCCTATGAGCATGCCGATATCATCCCTGACATACTTTGTTTAGGTAAAGCCCTGACCGGTGGCTATATGACTTTGTCTGCTACGCTCACCACCAGGCAGGTTGCAGAGATCATTTCTCGGGGGGAAGCGGGCGTTTTTATGCACGGCCCGACCTTTATGGCCAATCCGTTGGCGTGTGCAGTTGCAGTAAAAAGTATCCAGCTTTTACTGGCACATGACTGGCAAGCCAATATCCAGCGTATTGAACAGCAATTAAGTACTTTGTATGTTTTAGAGGGGCATCCTGTAGTCAAAGATGTGCGGGTGCTTGGTGCAATTGGAGTGGTTGAGCTGCATCAGGCAGTGAATCTGGCTGAATTCCAGGCAGAATGTGTTCGTCGTGGTGTATGGATTCGTCCATTTGGCAGACTGGTGTATGTCATGCCGCCTTTTATTATTTCTACAGCCGAATTGCAGATATTGCTGGAACATATGATCGATATGATTCAGCATCTGGAGCTTGCAGCATGAATCACCTCGAATATTTTGCACAGCAACTTGATGTATTAAAGCATCAAGGGCAGTACCGCGAGTTTAAATCCAAAATTACCAGTGCTGCCCATTTTGAACTCAACGGCAAAACCATGTTGAATCTGGCATCGAATGATTATCTGGGTCTTGCCAGCCAAGTGGATTTACGGGAAGCATTTTTTGATATGACTCCTGTTTCTGAGCGGCAGATGAGTGCCAGTTCCTCCCGGTTGCTGACAGGAAATTTTCCCGCTTATGAACAGCTTGAACATAACATGTCGCAAGCCTTTGGCCGTGCGGTACTGCTGTTTAATAGCGGCTATCATATGAATATCGGGATTTTACCTGCGCTTGCAGACAGTAAGACCCAAATCATTGCTGATAAACTGGTTCATGCCAGTATGATTGATGGTATCCGTTTATCTAAAGCGAATTATGTGCGATATCGGCATAATGATTTAGATCACTTGGCACAACTTTTATTGAAATATCATTCAGATGAGTCAATTGAACGTATCATTGTCGTCACAGAATCCATTTTTAGTATGGATGGGGATGAAACCGATTTAACTGCTTTGGTGGCTCTAAAAAAACAGTATCCTAAAGTCATGCTGTATGTTGATGAAGCACATGCGGTAGGCGTACGCGGTTTACGTGGACTGGGCTGTGCCGAGCAATATAATGTGGTAGGGGATATCGATTTCCTGGTAGGTACCTTTGGTAAAGCGCTTGCTTCGGTTGGCGGCTATTTGGTCTGCGAACCGATAATCCGGGAATATTTGATTAATTCAATGCGCCCGCTCATTTTCAGTACGGCCCAACCTCCCATCTGTATAGCCTGGACAAATTTTATCTTTCAGCATCAACAGGGCTTACAGGCAGAACGCCAAGCATTAACTGCATTATCACAATACAGTCAGCAGGCAGTAAAAAATCTGGGTTATGACTGTCCGTCAAGTTCCCAGATTATTCCGGTCATTATTGGAGATGCGCATCAGACCGTAGCTTCAGCAGCCTATTTGCAAGATCATGGTTTTTATGTATTGCCTGTACGTCCACCCACTGTTCCCAAAAACTCGTCACGATTGCGGATATGTTTGCATCACGGAATAAAGAATCAGGAAATTCAGCACTGTTTTAGTGTACTGGAGCAGTATCAGCCATGAACAACACACTGATTGCTCAACGATTTGCTCAGGCTCAGCACAGTTATGATCAGCATGCAGTAGCACAGCGCCATGTCGCTCAATATTTACTTCATTTAATGCAACAGCATATTCACCAACCGCATATGCAACGTGCGCTGGAAATTGGTTGTGGTTCAGGTCTGTTTAGCCATGCTTTTTTACAGCATTATGGAGTTGATCAGTTGTTTTTAAATGATCTTTATCCTGAAGTGAAACAGCATTTTCCTGAAACTGAGCAATTCATCTGGGGCATAGGCGATATCGAACAGTTGCCATTACCGCAGTCTTTAGACTTGGTGGTGTCCTGTTCAGCCTTGCAGTGGATTCAGGAGCTACCGGCCTTAATCCGAAAAGTGGCCACTGCCTTGAATCCATCAGGATATTTCTGTTTTGCCAGTTATGCAGAAGACAATTTAAAAGAAATTAAAGTATTAACAGGACAAGGTCTGGATTATTTTCCACTGGAAACTGTAGCAAATATCTTGCAGGCACAGGGCTTTGAACTGCTGATGGCAAATGAAGAACGGATCCAGCTCAACTTTGCCCAGCCTAGAGATGTGCTAAAACACATGAAATCTACCGGTGTGCAGGCAACGGCTCAGGGTTTTCGCTGGAGCAAAAGCTTACTTGCGCAGTTCGAGCACCATTATGCTCAATTCCAGATCCCGGAAACAGGGAGTTATCCTTTGACCTACCATCCCATTTACCTGATTGCACGGAAAGCTCTATGAGTTCGAGAATCTATTTTGTCAGCGGCATTGATACCGCTATTGGTAAGACCTATGCCACCGGTTTTTTGGCCAGAAGCTGGAATGAACAGGGAATTCGAACCATTACCCAAAAGCTGATTCAAACTGGCAATGTGGATGTTTCAGAAGATATCGAGCAGCACAGGATGATCATGGGGTGTGGGCTGCTGCCTGAAGACCATGACAAGCTGACCATGCCAGAAATTTTTAGCTATCCGGCCTCACCGCATCTGGCATCTGAACTGGATCGGCGTTCGATCGATTTCGGAAAAATTCAGCAGGCAGCCACTATACTGGCCGAGCGTTATGACCGGGTTTTGCTTGAAGGGGCGGGCGGATTAATGGTGCCGCTAACCCGGGACATGCTGACGATCGATTATATTGCAGCGCACGATTATCCTGTCATTCTGGTGACTTCAGGCCGTCTGGGCAGTATTAATCATACTTTACTGAGTCTGGAGCTACTCAAAAAGCGTAAAGTCGCACTTCATGCTGTGGCATTTAACCATGCTGATGACCACCAGGACCAAACGATTGCGATGGATACCATTCAATATTTAAAGGAGTATCTGACCCGGTATTTTCCAACAGCCGTATGGCTAGATATTCCTAAGCTTGCAGGTCACGCTTAGACACGCCGTACTTGATTTCAATGCGAAGCCCATAGGGCCGTCGGGCATTAAAAGAGAGCAGATAGCCATACTGTTTTAACAGGTTAACGGTCAATGCCAGTCCTAAACCATGGCCATGCTGCTGAGCAGATTTTCGCCAGAAGCGTTGTCCTAAATGTTGGATATCCTTGGCTGTAAGTTGTTGTCCATCATCTTCAATCACCAGGCCATGAGACTGCATGGAAATCCAGATATGGGTAGCCTGTGCATGCAGCAGTGCATTTTCAAGCAGATTTTTCAGTACCGTATACAGCACAAATTCAGGTAGCTGAATTTCGCCTAGACTTTCCCAGTCCACCTGTATTTTTTCATTAATTTCAGGATAGCGTGTACTTAAGTCTGCAAGCACCTTCTCAAGCGTGGGGCGAAGCCAGATGGCTTCAGACATTGCTTGGATACTGTTTTCTGATTGGGTCAGCAATAAAAGCTGCTCGAGTAACAGCGTATAACGCCGGATGCTCTCATTGGCCTGCTGCAAATTGTGCTGAATGGATTCAGGCAGGTTCTGCTGCTGACCGATCAGCTGGGCCAGTTGTACATGGGTTTTAATTGCGGTCAGGGGACTGCGTAATTCATGTGCAGCATAGGCACTAAAGGCTTTCTCCTGTTGCAGACTGTCATTGAGTTTCTGAATCAACTGCGTGGAATTGTTGACAAAAGGCTGTACTTCCTGAGGGATGCTTGCAGGCTTGAGCTGCATTAAAAAATCTGCCGCCTGTGAATAGTTGAGGTTTTTCTGGTTCAGGTATTGACTGAGCTGATCCAAAGGCCGGAACTGTCTGCGGATAATAAAGATGATCAAGGCAATACAGATCAGCAGTGAGAAGACCAAGGGAACCAGTACGGACTGCAGAATCTGCTGTAGTAGCATATCCCTCAAGAACATGCGTTCTGCCGCCACCACCTGAATATCGCCACGACGCAGAACATAACTGCGCCATTCCGTATCACCCTGCTGCCAGGTGCTGAATCCTTCTGGTCGCTGGCTTAAATTTTGGGGGGCACCGCGTGTTTTGGCAATCACCTGATTACCTAACGAGATGTCAGAGCTAAAAAGAGAGACTTCACAGGCAATTAACTGGTTTGCATCATCATTCTTGGCTAATTTTGATAGGGTTGCATCCCCCAGACTATCCAGCGGTAACTGCTGAATCAGCCGGGCAACCATTTGTGCAGATGCCGATAAGCGTTGATCCAGTGTGTCTTGTAAACGCTGTTTCAGGTCAATATACAGCCATGAAAATACCGCACTCCACAACACAATAAACACGGCCAAAAGACTCATGACCAAACGCCATTTCAAGCTGTGACTAAACATGACGTTGCTCAAACGGTTTGAAAATATAGCCCACACCGCGAACGGTCTGAATCAAGTCTGGATGCAGTTTTTGTCTCAGGTGATAAATGTGTACATTCAGGGCATTGCTCTCTATAGCGTCCTGAAAGCCATAGAGCTTGTCAATAAGCTGTTCATTTTTCAGGATCTGGTTGGGGTGACTCATCAGGGTTTCCAGCAGGCTGAATTCACGGCGAGATAAATTCACGGCCTGGTCTTGATAGGTCACAGTCTGGGTATCCCGGTTCAGAACCAGTTCATCAAATTGCAGTGTATTCGAGGCAAAGCCACGGTGGCGCCGGGTGAGGGCATGAATCCGGGCAATCAGCTCCTCCAGTTCAAAGGGTTTGGTCAGATAGTCATCGGCACCGGCATTCAGGGCCTGAACACACTGATCGGTCCGCAGCCGCGCCGTCAATACCAGTACCGGGAGATCAATCTGGTCGCGTCGCCAGCTGTGCAGCAACTCCAGGCCATCCTGATCCGGCAGACCTAAATCCAGCAAACACAAATCGACTGCACTATGCCGGATAAAATAATCCGCAGCACGTGCGTGACTAACATGCTCCACTGAAATATTCAGATAGTTCAGAGCAGCACAAATGCTCTGTGCGATATAGGGGTCATCCTCAACCAATACAATAAACATAGAACATCCTGATCAAACTGCCATTATTTTATAAATGATTTGGGCTGTTAATGTTGCCTTAATTTTAGTTTTTCAATAATGCAGTCCTAACAGGAGGAGAGCAGCTGGATGTTGAAGTGGATATTGGGTGCCGTGATCGGCGTTGGAATCATGACGGGAACTGTACATGCAGACTTTTTACCACCGGATCAGGCATTTCAGTTTCAGGTGGTTTCTACAAGCCAGGATCAGGCAGAGCTTAGCTGGAAAATCGCAGAGGGTTATTACCTGTATCATGACCAGCTTAAAGTGTCTCATCAGCAGACCCCAGTCAAGTTGGCGTTGCCCAAACCCGAAGACAAAGACGATCCCAATTTCGGTTTGACCCAAGTGCATTATGGGCAAGTCAAAACCAATATGAATGTGCAGCCCAACCAGCAGTTTGTAGTGCAATGGCAGGGCTGTGCAGAAAGTGGTTTATGTTATCCGGTACAACGCACCACAGTAACAACTGATGCAGATGGTTTATTTCCAGCGCAAAACTTGAGCAAGCCTCAAAAGCTGCTGGCCAGCACTACACAGCCACAAGTAAACGAAAAAATTCTGACTGCTCAGAAAGATGAGCTCCAAGCTATAGAGCAAACTCCAATTACAGATAAAGCACTGACCGAAGAAAAGATAGAGGAAATACAAGTCGCTGCAGTTTCTGAACCTGTGGTGCAGCCTGAGGTGGAATTAACAGAGAAAAATGACCAGCTCATTGCAGACCCTAAAAATCAAACTTCGTCAGCAGGCATGAATAGCCAGTGGAACAATGACCAGTATTTTTTAAGTCTGCTGTCAGAACAAGGTCTGTTAATTAATGCCCTGATTTTTCTCGGGCTTGGCATTCTGCTGGCATTTTTACCATGTTCTTTACCTTTAATTCCAATTTTAACGGGAATTCTGGTTCAGCAGCACCGGGGCTACCGTGCGGCACTAATTGCGCTGGTTTTCGTTTTGGGTATGGCACTGGTCTATGCGGTCATGGGACTTGCTGTGGCACAGCTCGGTTATAGTTTTCAGCGCTGGTTTCAAAGTCCGGTATTCATCAGTATTTTCAGCATTCTGTTTGTTTTGTTCGCACTTAATCTGTTCGGAGCATTTCAGCTGTCCTTACCCCAAGGAATGTTGCAGCGTCTGGATCAATGGCAGCAAAAGCAGAAGGGTGGCACGCTGATTGGTGCTGGTCTTATGGGCATGATCGCCGCACTGATTGTAGGGCCATGTATGAGTGCACCGTTGGCCGGTGCCTTAATCTATGTGTCTCAGCTCAATCAACCGATGCTGGGAGCCAGTTATCTGTTCGTCTTAGGCCTTGGGCTGGGCTTACCACTATTTATTGCTGCCGTATTTGGGTCCCATCTTTTACCCAAACCTGGCATCTGGATGGATCGCCTGAAGTTTAGTTTTGGTTTTGTCATGCTGGCGCTGGCCTTGTATTTCGCCCGTCCACTATTGTCCGGTATTTTATATCTGAGCCTTTTGGGCGTGGTACTGATCACCTGTTCAGGCTACTTCTTGTTCAAGATGCTGCCTCATGTGCATCGGTCTGTATCGAAAATAGTCCTGATGCTGCTCAGTGGTTTACTGGTCTATGCAGGAGGCATGCAGCTCTATCATGTCTGGAGCCAGGTACAGGTCGCCCATGTAGAATCACGGCTTGAATGGCAGAAGGTCAGCACAGCCGCACAATTGCAACAGCTATTAGCCAAACATCGCGAACAGCCGGTAGTGATTGATGTTTATGCAGACTGGTGTGTGGCCTGTCAACCGATTGAAAAGGAAGTGATTTCACGTAGTGATGTCCAGGCGGCTTTACAAAATGTGGTTCGTATCAAATTAGACCTGACTCACTATCATCCAAGTCAGGATGAGCTTCTAAAAGAACGGCAAATCCTGGGTCCACCTACTTTTATATTTTTAAATGCAGCGCATCAGGAACAGCGGGACTTGCGTTTGACCGGAAGCTTTAGTGCGGCACATTTACTAGGCACATTGCAGCAACTGCAAGGGGAGCAACCATGATGATTTCCAGTGATGCACTGCATCTGGGACCTTTGATGTTGCCCTGGACACTTATTATTGTTGCCACTGGCTTGATGCTGTTATCTGCCATCCTGTTTGGATTAGCCAGAAAGTATTCATGGTCTAAACAGCAGCTTGGACAAAGTCAGGATTTGCTCTGGAGCAGTTTTTTGGTTGGAATGCTGGGTGCGCGTCTTGTTTTCGTCCTGCTTAATGCCGAGCTGTATTTTGCAGCACCCATCGACATACTGAAAATCCAGGACAAAGGTTTCCATTTATGGGGAGGGGTGCTGCTTGGTGCTTTGTGGTATGTCATTCGAAATAGACAGCTGCAGACCCGATTCAAAGCCATTTTGTTGATCATATTGGTACTCTGGGTCGGGCTTGGACTCGCGTTCAAATCCAGCCTAAAAACTGAAGCAGCGTTTCCTGATCTAGCCTTTGCTGGACTAGAACAGGAGCGTTTGGGTACAGACAAGATTTCACTCAGCCAATTCATTGGCCAGCCCACGATAATTAATTTGTGGGCGAGCTGGTGTCCGCCCTGTCACCGCGAAATGCCGGTGTTGGCCAGAGCAGTCCAGCAGCATCCTCAAGTGAATTTTATCATGCTCAATCAGGGTGAGGAGGTAGCCACCGTAAATGCCTATTTAAGAAAACATCAGTTTCAATTTAAACATGTCCTGCTGGACCCATATGGTGAACTACCCCAGCAGCTGAATAGTTTTGGCCTGCCAACGACGCTGTTTTTTAATGCTCAAGGCCAGCTGGTCGAGCGGCATATGGGGGAACTCAGTCCGGCCATGTTGCAGCAATATTTAAACAGAATTTCAGATCAACCTTAAAAAAACGGAAGGACTTAGTATGAATAAAATTCACCAGGTGCTTGGTGCAGGTATGTTCCTGATCATGAGCATGCACACACAGGCAAATATTAAACAGAACATTGAAAAACAGGGTTTTGTGTTTGTAAAACAGATTCCGGCACCGCAAGGAATGACCGGCTGGGTGGGGCATGAAGACCAATACTCCAATACGCTCTTTATCTCCAATGATGACAAATATTATATCAAGGGCGAACTGTTTGATGCGCAAGGGAAAAGCCTATCCAATGAACAGATTGAAAAGCATATGAAAAAAGCGGTATTGGACGACGTCTGGAAAACCCTGGAAAAATCGACCTGGATTCAGGATGGTAAGCCGGATGCACTACGGGTGGTTTATGTCTTTTCCGATCCCAATTGTCCATATTGCTATAAATTCTGGCAGGCGGCCCGACCTTGGGTCGAATCAGGCAAGGTACAGCTGCGTCATATTCAGGTCGGTGTGATCCGTGAAGAAAGCCGTGGTCAGGTGGCAACATTGTTAATGTCGAAAGATCCAGCGGCAGTTTTTAACGATATGAACAAGAATAAAGGTAAAAAGCAGCTCAAGAAAATGGAAAAGATTCCTGCCGAAATTGCTGCCAGAATTGATGCCAATCAGGCCTTGATGGGGAAATACGGCTTTTTCTCCACACCGTCGATGGCCTGGAAAAACAGTCAGGGTGAATTTAAATCTACTCAAGGCCTGGCGATGGACGTCAAGGAAATTTTTGAACAATAAGATTTTAACTACATGATAGAAAAAGTAATTTTTACTTAAAACCTCTATACATGATAGGGGAGCAGATTTACATTGGTGGATAGGCTAAGCATGAAGAGCAGATAAGACATGTCAAATTTGGATGATCCACGGGTACTGCTTGCTTTGGAACGAACCGCTCTGGCGTGGAACCGGAGTGGTTTGGCATTAATTGCTTTTGGTTTTGTGATTGAAAAATCCAACCTGCTAGTGCAACTGGTGGACCCAGACACTTATGCACAGAAAATAGCTTATTCACAATGGTTGGGAATTGCGGTGATTGTATTTGGTATGTTGGTAAATTTCGCCTCAATCCTGCAATATCGACGGGGGTTGGCATCACTGCGACCGCCGGAATTTATTGAAGGTTATTACACCCAGTATCCCGTATGGCTAAACCTGTTTACTGCTTTTAGCGGACTGCTTCTGATCATTTCTTTTTGGCTGCACTAGGAAGAGGGTTGGGCGCAATACAGCTCGTACAGCTTTTGCATCAGGCTCAAGACCTTGGGGTCACTCAGACGATAGAAAATCTGTTTACCCTCACGTCGGGTGCCAACCATGTCGGCCTTACGCAGTACAGTCAGCTGTTGTGAAAGTGTAGGTTGATGAATATCGGTAGATTCTTCAATTTCCTGAACATTCATTTCCCCGTCGACCAGGACACATAAGATTTTCAGACGATCAGGATTGGCTAAAACTTTTAGGCATTGGCTGACGAAATCGACCTGTGAAAAATCAATTTTGGCATTTGCAGCAATCATATCCATAAATGTCCTCGAAACCTTTGATGTAGCCCGTGCAGTTTACACAATTTACCATAAAACTGCTTGATTATTATTTTTTATTATATAATATAAAAAAGTATATTGTATAGAGATTGATTCACCATGCATGACTTCCTCATCGCATTTATTGGCGGTTTAATGCTCGGACTTTCAGTGGTCGGCTATCTGTACGTCAATGGCCGTATTGCAGGAATCAGTGGTCTGGTTGGGCAGGTATTAAACCCAAAAACCGTATTTAAAACGCCTGCGATCTGGTTTTTATCAGGCTTGATCATCACACCATTTATTTATGGTCTGTTTGTACAACCTGAAATTGAATTGAATGCCAGCCCATTGATGATGATTGTGGCAGGTCTGCTGGTAGGCTTTGGGACGCGTCTGGGTTCGGGCTGTACCAGTGGTCACGGAATTTGTGGTATCAGTCGCCTGTCTAAGCGTTCTATTGTCGCGACCATGACTTTCATGTTTGCAGGTTTTGTTACCGTTTATATTATCCGTCATATCACAGGAGCATTCTAAAATGAAAAATGTGTTTGCCTTTTTATTTGGTGCCCTGTTCTCTGTGGGTCTGATGGTGTCGGGCATGTCCAATCCTGAAAAAGTACTCGACTTTCTGGATCTGTTTGGTGATTGGGATGCCAGTCTGGCCTTTGTGATGATGGGCGCGATTGCGGTGGCCTTTATTCCTTTCCAGAAAGCGGTACGTGCGGCTCAACCGAAAACAGTATTTAATGAGCCTATTGATTTGCCTAAAAATAATCAGATAGATAAGAAGCTGATTACCGGTGCGGTTTTATTTGGTGTGGGTTGGGGGATCGCGGGTATCTGTCCGGCACCAAGTTTCACCTTGATCGGTTTGGGCCACTATCAAGTGCTCTATTTTGTTGTAGCAATGCTGGTAGGTGTATGGATTCACCGTAAATGGTCAGGAGCTTAACTATGCAAGACATCTCAATGGAAAAACAGTTACAACAACCGGTTGTGCAAGATTTCTTTGAAGAAAACACCAATACCTTTAGTTATGTGGTGAGTGATCCTGCAACCGGACATTGTGCCATTATTGACAGTGTCCTGGATTATGATGTGGCCTCGGCCAGTACATCGACTACACATGCAGATCGTATTATTGCCTATGTTAAGGCACAAAATTTAACTGTTGAGTGGATTCTGGAAACCCATGTTCATGCCGATCATCTGACCGCAGCGCAATATCTCAAGGCAGAACTGGGCGGTAAAATTGCCATGAGCCAGAAGATTTCTGTGGTACAGGAAACCTTTGGTGCGATTTATCATCTGGACATGAAACAATTTAATGCCCTGCAACCATTTGACTACCTGTTTGAGGATCATGAGTATTTCAAGATTGGTGAACTGGATGCCTATAATATTCCTACGCCAGGGCATACACCGGCCTGTCTCAGCTATGTAATCGGGGATGCGGTATTTGTCGGTGATACCCTGTTTATGCCGGATTATGGTACAGCACGTTGCGATTTCCCGCGTGGGAGTGCATCGACCTTATTCGATTCGGTACAGTCACTGTATCAGCTTCCGCCTGAAACTCGGATGTTCTTGTGTCATGACTACCTGCCTTCAACACGTCATGATTATGTCTGTGAAACAGATGTACAAACCCAGAAAACCCAGAATATTCATATCCACGAAGGCACCAGTAAAGCAGAGTTTGTCGAAATGCGTCATCAGCGTGATGCTACTTTAAATATGCCGAAACTGATTCTGCCGGCAATTCAGATCAATATGAAAGCAGGGCAGTTCCCTGAGCCTGAAGCCAATGGTGTGTCTTATTTGAAATTGCCATTGAATTATTTTAAGTCTTAAAATCCTCCTTGGCATGTGGGATCATGTTGATTGCACATGCTTTTTTTATCTGAATCAGATTGAAGTTAAACGTTAACCAAGGTGAGCTCGTCTGCTTCGTACGAGCCAGCGAGAAGTAAATCTAGTTATTCAATTAAATTTACTTCTCGCTATTTTTTGAACAGCAAATGTTAATACATTTTTTATTTACGCAGTTTTATCCAGGTTTGCTATTTAAAACAGATCTCCCTGTCCGGATGAACGCTGCATAATAATCTTTCCATTTCTATCTTTTCATCGAAGAGCTTCTTTTCAGCGAAATAGCTTAGTCTTGTATCAAGGTGCCATTTTTGTTTGGTATATTTAAATCATTCCCTTTAATCCAAAAAAATAATATTCGTGAAAGGACTATGTTGCGTTTCAAAAAAATTAACAAAAAAAGTGAAAAGTAGATGAAATGCATTTTACAAGTGAAAAAATTATGTTAATTAATGGGAGGTGATTTTTTAGTCAAAAATCATGATGTTTCAGGAAGGAATATCTTAAGAAGCGTATTAAAAAAATGATTAAACAGGAGTTTCAAAGATGCTTCAGCTTTTAAGAAAACTGTTCTGTCTGCATATTTATGAATATGAGCAAATGCAAGAAATCGGCGAACATAGGGAGTGTCGTAAATGCGGGACAAATAAGGACTAACGTTCTTGCAAGAAAAGTGAGCATAGGCTCACTTTTTTATGTCTGTAATTCGCTAATTTACGTTAAAATTAAAGGGAATTTTAACTGGGTGAACAGCGGAAGATGAGCAAGGATTTCTATGCAGATACTTATATCGTAGATGATAACCTGGCGGATACGCTGCACTGGCTCAGCCTGCATCAAGACAGTTATGACGCATTTAGCTATGATGCAGTCACTCAAGAGCTCGTGGTGCATCATGCCAATGGAACAGATCAAATCCGAGTGGGAGATTATCTGAATGCCCGTTATGGCATTTTAATTACTGCACATAACTTTTCTACGAGTTCATCAAGTTAGACAATTATTAGCTTGCCATGGCATCTGTGGCCAGACTGCGAACACTTGGTTTTGGCTGTTCTGCAACCAGACCTAATTTAGCAAAAAGTTGCTGATCTCTGCCTTGAGCAGTATTAGGGGTCGTCAGCAGTTTTTCACCCGAGAAAATAGAATTTGCACCGGCCATAAATGCCAGAGCCTGATCGGAATCGGTTAAGGATTCGCGGCCTGCAGAAAGGCGAATATAACTTTTTGGCATCAGTAAACGCGCTACGGCAATCGTACGAATCCACTCGATGACATCCAGTTTTTCTACATCTGCCATTGGTGTGCCTTCAATCGGAACCAGCATATTGATTGGCACAGATTCCGGATGCACCGCCAAAGTCGCAAGTTCATACAATAAGCCAATCCGGTCATTACGGCTTTCGCCCAGACCAACGATACCGCCACTACAGACTTTCAGGCCAGCTTGACGCACATGATCCAACGTATCTAGACGATCATCAAAGCTACGTGTGCTGATAACGTGTGAGTAGTATTCACGAGAAGTATCCAGGTTGTGGTTATAATAATCCAGGCCTGCATCTTTCAGACGTTCTGCCTGTGACTCATTTAGCATACCCAGTGTCATGCAGGTTTCCAGACCTAATGCTTTGACTTCACGTACCATTTCCAGTACATAAGGCATATCGCGTTCATGCGGGTTACGCCACGCAGCACCCATACAAAAACGTGAACTGCCAGAAGCCAGAGCCTGTTTAGCTTCCTGGATGACTTTCTCGACTGCAATACGTTTTTCAGCTTCCAGTTTGGAATCATAGTGAGCTGATTGAGAACAGTATTTGCAGTCTTCAGGGCATTTACCGGTTTTAATCGAGAGCAGGGTACTGACCTGAACGGTATTTGCAGTGAAATTTTCACGATGAACCTGTTGTGCCTGAAACACTAAATCCATTAAAGGTTGCTGATAAAGTGCTTGTATTTCTTCACGTGACCAATCATTACGTACGACATCACTACTGTTCATCTTTCTGTCCTTGTTCATACTTATTTTGCATGCTTCATCTTAAGTAAAAGCACGGCTATCTTCATTAGCAAAATATGACCTTATAGAAAAAACAAAACCCACACAAGGTGGGCTTTGCATTTTAATGGACAGCTTATTTGTTGCTGTGATTTCCATGAATATCCTGACCATGCAGATCACTACGATGCTGCTTGTTAAATACGCGCTGGTCCTGTTCATGCTGGTTGTTTTTCGGAGAATTAATTGGCCCATGCTGGGGTTGCTGCTGTTGGTGCTTCTGCTGTTCTTCCTGAAGCTGTTCAAGTAGCTCTTGATTTGGATTTTTTGATGACATCATCTTTCCTCCATTTCATTTTGACTATTTGTATTTATGCCATAGTCTGAAATAAGGGTGTGTAAGGCTTTTAAGTGAAACTGTGACGCTAGGTAAAAATGGAAAATTAACTGGATTTTGCCAGTTGTTCTTGAACAGCCCAATCAATATGCACTTGTACAATCTCATCATGATGGGCACGCTGCTGATGGAGTACTTGAACAATTTGTTCATCAAAAGGTGCATTTCCCAGACCGATCGCGATATTACGCATAAAGCTTTGATAACCGGTACGGCGCATCGGGCTACCTTCAGTCGAACTTAAAAAGGTCGCTTCATCCCATTGCCATAAGTCCAGTAAACTGACCTGATCCAGTCCGTGCCGCGGATGAAAATCCTCTACCGAGGTGACTTGGGCAAAACTGTTCCAAGGGCAAATCAGCTGGCAATCGTCACAGCCAAAAACACGGTTACCAATCCCGCGTCGCAAATCTTCTGGAATAACGCCTTTATATTCGATAGTCAGATAGGCAATACAGCGGCGAGCATCCAGCATATAAGGCTCGACAATTGCCTGAGTCGGACAGATGTCGATACATGCAGTACAGGAACCACAATGTTTACTGGCAGGCGCATCAAAAGGGAGTTCGAGTGAAGTAAACAGTTCGCCCAGCACAAAGAATGAGCCGGATGTTTTATGAATCAGAAGGGTGTGTTTACCTGTCCAGCCCATACCGGCACTTTCAGCCAGAGATTTTTCAAAGATAGGGGCTGAGTCCGCAAAAGGACGTGATTCAAAATCTCCTACTTTTTCCCGGATTTTTGAAGCCAAGGTCTTTAGGCGTCCACGCATGGTCTTATGATAATCCCTGCCACGGGCATAACGGGCAATAATAGCGGAGTTCGGAGCATAAGGGATATACCTGGATTCCGGTTTATCAACCAGATAATCCATGCGCACACAGATAATGCTGCGTGTGCCGGGAACCAGTAAAGCGGGATTGGCGCGTTTTTCCAGATTGTCTTCCAGAAATTTCATGTCACCATGATATCCGCGATCCAGATATTCCTGTAAGCGGGCTAATTCTGCTTGAGCATCCGGTTTGGCAATGACACAATCAGTAAAACCCAATTCTAAAGCCTGTGCTTTAATCCAGGCCTTTAACTCAGCTGGATCTTGTTGATAGAACTGAATTTGCGCGTGAGAATCGGGAGTTGTCATAAACCAAAGACAGGAAATTAGAAATGCAGCAACAAGTTTACCATAGCCTCGTTTATCATAGCCAAAGTATTCAAGCCTGGGAACAGCGCTGGTTTCAGCAGCAAAATAGCTCCTATGGTTTAATGCAACAAATGGCCTGGGCAATCAGCCAGCAACTGGGCACTTTATTTTTCAGGGAAAAAATTAAAAAAATCGCTGTCTGCTGCGGTCAAGGCAATAATGCCGGCGATGGTTATCTGGTGGCTAAATATTTAAAACAGGCTGGTTTTCAAGTTGAAATTTATGCGGCTGAACCGGGCAGTTCCAAAGATCTGGCAACAGCTGTGCAGGAAGCCAAACAAGCCGGTTTGCAGCCTTATTCGCAGTTTGACTTTCAAACCGAATATGAAGCCTATGTCGATGCTTTATTCGGCATTGGTCTGAACCGTCAGCTGGATTCAAATTGGCAAGACATTATTCATGGTATTAACCGGCAAAATGGATTAAAAATCTCGATCGATATTCCGAGTGGATTGGGTGCCAATACCGGCCAGCCTTTGCCTGTTGCGATTAAAGCTGACTACACTTTTACGGGTTTAGGGCTCAAGGCCGGACTATTCACCGGTCAGGGTAAGGAATATGCGGGCAAGATTGAACTGATTTCTGCAATTCCCGCAGATACTGAGCTTCAACCGATTGCCCAGCTTGCATCACATCAGATCCAATTACCCAAACGCCAAGCTTTTGGTCATAAAGGCAGTTATGGTCATGTGTTGGTGATTGGTGGACATGCCAATATGGGAGGGGCTGTGATTATGGCTGCCGAAGCAGCATTTGCTACAGGAGCGGGAAAAGTCACCATTGCTTGTGATGCGAAACACCATACAGCGATTTTGTCGCGTGCACCGAATATCATGCTACGTGATATTAATGCTCTCACTGTGGAGCAGCGTATAGCGTTGATTCAGCAGGTTGATGCAGTCTGTTTCGGGATGGGCTTGGGGCGTGATGAATGGGCAAAAGAGCAATATCAAGCATGGTTTGATTTAATTCAAAATTCAGACCTGGAAATTGTCCTGGATGCAGATGCACTGTGGTTTTTAGCCAGACACCCCCAAATATTGAACTCCAAAACCTATGCTACACCGCATTCCGGGGAAGCCGCTACGCTATTGCAGAAAGATATTCAAGAAATAGAATCAGACCGGGTTGCAGCTATTCATGCCCTGCAACAAAAATATCAGGGACAGTGGCTGCTAAAAGGTTCAGGCAGTCTGATTCTGGAAGAAAAACTTTATATATGCACAGCTGGAAATGCCGGTATGGGGACGGGTGGAATGGGAGATGTGCTGGCCGGAATGATTGCCAGTCTAAAGGCACAATTTAAACAAAAAATTCATTTGCATGAAATTGTAACGCTGCATGCACTTGCCGGTGATGAACTGGCCAAAAATGGCCAACGTGGTTTGCAGGCTCAGGATATGAAACACGCGATTTATCAGGTAGTGAATCGCTAAGGAGAATAGCGTGCCAGTCATCAAATTAAATATTTCAGGCCAGGTACAAGGAGTTGGGTATCGTTACTGGTTTGCCGAGCAGGCTCAGGCACTTGGCCTGAAAGGATATGTGAAGAACTTGAGCACAGGTGAGGTGGAGGCTGTTATTGCTGGAACAGACTCCCAGCTTCAGGAAATGATTACACGAAGTTGGCAAGGGCCTGCTCGTGCAATCGTAAAGTCTGTTATACAAGAGTTTCTGCAATCTGACCTGGATGCTCAAGACTTTAGAATATTGCGTTAAACCTTATCGACGACGGCTACTGACGCGACTCCGGCCGCGTGCCATACCGCCTAGAGCATTCAATACCGCCATTTTACTCATACTACCTGAAGCATGAGCATGACAAATGGCAGCAGCTAAGGCATCGGCAGCATCCTGTTGGGGCTTGATGCTGAGTTTTAGAATATTCATCACCATCATCTGTACCTGTTCTTTGTCAGCAGCACCATAACCTACCACCGACTGTTTGATCTGGCGCGCGGTATATTCAGCGACTTTCAAATCCAGATTGACCAGTGCAGCAACTGCAGCGCCACGCGCCTGCCCAAGTTTTAGGGCAGAATCCGGATTTTGTGCCATAAAAACCTGTTCGACTGCAGCTTCGGTCGGACCATAAAATTTTACAATGCGCTCCACGCCGGCAAAGATCCGTTTTAAACGTTCAGGCATTTCCGCCGTTTCTGTTCTAATGGTACCGGCATCGACAAAAGTCAGTTTGGAGCCGTCTTTTTCGATAATCCCGTAACCAGTTAAACGAGAACCGGGGTCAATCCCAATAATTAATGACATGCCTGCACTTTAAAAATAGAATAATGCCCATATTGTTACATAAGCGTATCAAAAAAGCTTGATCCTGATGAAGCTGTTGATTTCCCCATCCTATTATTTATTTTACTGAGATTAGATTAATTTTCATGAAATTATTTCTTATTATCCTTGCAGGTGTAATCCTAGAAGTACTGGTCTGGATTGGCGTGGGTGACCTCGTCGGGAGCATGTGGTACGTATTTTTCTGGTTTGTAGCCGCATTCTTTATTGGTATGAATCTGATCCGTAAATATTCGGCCGGTGTCATGCCACAGATGCAGCAAATGCAGATGGGACAGATGAATGCAGATCCTGCACTAACAGGAAATTTACCTAAAATTCTGGCAGGTTTCTTTTTGCTTATTCCTGGATTGATTACTGACGTACTGGCAGTCTTGATGCTTATTCCGGCAGTTCAGCAGGTCTTTAAAGCCGCAATAATGAAAGCGATGATGAAGCGTCAGCAACTCATGATGGAAAAAATGATGGGGGGCATGATGGGTGATATGGGTGGTACACAAGGCCAAAATCCATTTGCCGAGATGATGCGTCAAATGCAGGATATGCAAAAGCAGCAGTCAGGCCACGGTGATTCAACGATCATTGATGGTGAAGCACGTGAAGTGAAACCTGATGCCAAAAAAATTGAAATGAAAGATGTGAATCCTAAATAAGTATTCTATTTGAAGCTTGAACCGAATCATTTGATTCGGTTTTTATTACCAGAATAAATAATGCGAATATTCACGCAAAAGTTATAATGCATTGTTTTCAGCATTCTTTTATGGAACCCATGTCACTGCTTCTAACCATTTGTGCCTTACATTTTGTGGCACAGTTAAGTCCCGGCCCCGATATTCTTTTGATTGCCAAAAGCGCGGCATCTACCACACGCAAGAATGCCCTGAAAGTTATCGCAGGAATCTCTGCCGGAATTGTGGTGTGGGTCATCCTGACATTGGCTGGATTCACTGTATTGATTGATCAGTTTCCATGGATTCAACAGGTATTGATGGTGCTCGGTGGTGTGTTCCTGGCGAAAATGGGCTGGGCCATGCTAAAGGGAGGCTTGCACAGCTTTAAAAATAGATATCAACCCGATGATAATGTAAATGAGCAAATGCAAGTTAAAAACTATTTTATGCTGGGCTTATGGACCAATCTTTCTAATCCTAAAACACTGATCTATTTTAGTAGCGTATTTTCACTCGCCTTGAGTTCATCTGCTTCAGATTATTTGAAAACACAGTTGGCTTTAATTATTCCCTTGCAGACCTTTATTACGTTCGCTTTATTGATGACACTGATTTCCCAACCAAAAATTAAAGCGTTGTACCAACGTTCGGGGAGTTATATTGATGTGATTTCAGGCGGACTCTTTCTGCTGTTTGCATTGTGGTTGTGGTATGACGCACTTATTCTGATGAATTAATTTGTGCATTTTCATTCAAGGCTGTAGTCATAGATGAGACAGCTATAGGAGATGCTGCATTATCCTGGCTTTTAACCACCGTTTGATAACGATTAGGCTTTAAAGTGGTTTCAGTATTTTCAGAACCTTGATAGCTGCGGCTACGGTTGGCGCGCTCACGCAATCCACCTTTTTTAATTAGCTGAACCATGACCTGTCTCTCATTTGAATCTATGGTTATTGTAAATCAAATCGAGGTCTTGTGAGGTGGTTTTTTGCAGCACGATTCGGATGCCTCAAGTATCATAAAAGACCTGTTTGGGATGAACAGGTCTTGCTGCGGGGTGTATAAAATTAACGAAGCCTTTTATCTTCTTCTTTTAAAACATCCAATAGCGAGTGTTGTGCCGGTACTTCTTGTTGTGACTGCACATACAAATGCACCACTTTAAATACGATAGCTGTAACGAGACAGGCGATTAGACATAAAATCCAGAAACCAAAAGGGCTGCGAATATGGTGTGAACCACAATCGTTACAAACCTTTTGAGTGGATTCAACCACTTTGTCACAGCATGCACAATGATACTGGTAACGTAGCATGATGATCTCCTTGAATTCACAGCATTCGAGTGAATAATTTATTTTTTTTAATGTACATCAGCATGTTTTTTACACATCAGATTCTAAATCAATGCATGAACCATGCCTATGGGGTTTAACAAAAAGGTTACTAAAGCATTTTTTGCATAAAAACCATTTCATTTAAAACAATCAATATCAGGATTGCGGCAACGCATGCAAGAAAGATTATCTTAGCGAACCAAGATATTCTAAAAATATTTAAGTATTTGATTTAATGCATTAATTATAATTATTAACCAAGGAGTTAGGGGGAAATTTATGTATAAAAATTAGGTAAATATTTAAATAATTTTGATAATTTATGTTCTGTAACCAGAAATACTCCAATAAAGAGCCAAAGCATGAAAAAAATAGCAGTGCTACTTGTAAGTTTAAGTGGGATAGGCAGTGTCTCGCACAAACTGAGGTGGAAAAACAAGCTGTCACGTAGTTTCAGCAAGATTTTAACGCAGCTGCATATGAAACGTTGTTTCAATGCTTTTTGAATTTTAGACTTGACTAATAAAAAAGCAGTGAACATCTTAAATAATGTATCTGCCATCCATGTAGAAATGGGCAATATTGAGCACTTAGCAGCCGAGCTCCAAAAATAAAAATTGTACTTAAAACAAAAAAGCCAGTCAGGATGACTGGCTTTTCTATCGTTAAGATTACTGTCCTGAACGGATGATGTAATCAAATGCAGACAGCGAGGCTTTCGCACCTTCACCAGTCGCAATGATGATCTGCTTGTATGGCACGGTGGTACAGTCACCTGCAGCAAATACACCTTTCACATTGGTTTCGTTGCGATCGTTAATCACAATCTCGCCACGACTAGTCAGCTCAACCGAAGTCTCTTTCAGGAA
>NZ_LSZI01000010.1:0-18278 GCF_001647535.1 Acinetobacter sp. SFA
TGGGAAGGGCTTTCTGCTCCAGCGATTCACGGCAAGGTGGGTCTACGTGCCTCAATCACCGGTGAAATTGTGATGGATAACGTCTTTGTTCCAGAAGAAAATGCATTTCCGGAAGTTCGTGGTTTAAAAGGGCCATTTACCTGCTTGAACAGTGCGCGTTACGGGATTGCATGGGGTGCGATGGGAGCTGCAGAATTCTGCTGGCATACCGCGCATCAGTACACCATGGACCGTAAACAGTTTGGCCGACCACTTGCTGCGAATCAGCTGATCCAGAAAAAACTGGCAGACATGCAAACTGAAATTGCCCTTGGCTTACAGGTGGCTTTACGTTTTGGCCGTATGAAGGATGAGGGTATTGCTTCAGTAGAAGGTACGTCTTTAATTAAGCGGAATAACTGCGGCAAGGCACTGGATATTGCCCGTTTGGCCCGTGACATGATGGGTGGAAATGGCATTAGCGATGAATTCGGTGTAGCCCGTCATCTGGTTAATCTGGAAGTGGTAAATACCTATGAAGGTACCCACGATGTACATGCCTTAATTTTAGGACGTGCACAGACTGGTATTGCTGCATTCTGTAATTAATTTGATTTCGTCCATTCAGGATGTCCATATATTGAATATCCTGAAGAGATTTCGTATCAAAAATCAATAATTTGAATTAAAGGATTCATCGTGGAAAATTCTTGTAAATCTGTGCATTTGCAAGCCTAAAGTTCAAATGAAATGCGAGAAAAAGAATAAAGAACCTAAGGTAAATGTAGAGAAATAATAGGACTACCGATGACTCATTTGGGAAAATGAGGGATATGGAAATGAATAATGATATGCAGGCTGGAGCAGGAACGCTCAGCAGAAAATTACCATCTAACGTAGGCACAGCACATCGCATTCATAAAAACACCTGGAAAATTGCATTTGTCTTTGCATTTATTTCACTGGTGATTGATGGCGTCGATATCATGCTGCTGTCATTTAGCTTGACCAGTTTAAAAGCTGAGTTTGGACTGACTTCATTTCAAGCCGGGATGTTAGGAAGTTCATCACTTGCAGGCATGGCGCTGGGCGGAATTACCGGTGGATGGGCATGTGATAAATTTGGCCGGGTAAAAACTATTGCCTGGTCTGTGGTTTTCTTTTCGATCATGACTTGTATTTTGGGATTCACCCAAAGTTATGAGCAGTTCATGATTCTACGTTTTATCGGTGCATTTGGATTGGGTTCGTTATATATGGCGTGTAATACGCTCATGGCAGAATATGTACCCACCAAGTATCGTACCACTGTTTTAGGCACCTTACAGACCGGACAAACAATCGGCTATATCGTTGCAACATTAATGGCGGGTGCGATTATTCCAGATTATGGCTGGCGCATGCTGTTTTACGTGACTATTATTCCAGCTGCCTTTGCGCTCATTTTCATGCGTTTTGTACCTGAACCTGCATCTTGGCAGGAAGCTAAAATTGAACAGTTTAAACGTAAAGAATTGAAAATTGAGCCCACCCCTGAAACAGTCACGGCAAAAGCACCTTCTGAAAGTGTCTATAAACGTATTTTTGGGCATACCCAACATCGTAAAATGTTCTTGTTATGGATGAGTACCGCTGCGTTCTTACAGTTTGGCTACTATGGTGTCAATAACTGGATGCCAACCTACTTAGAAACTGAATTGAATATGAATTTCAAGGCATTAACAGGCTATATGGTGGGTGCCTATACGGCGATGATTCTAGGGAAAATTATTGCAGGCTATGCAGCAGATAAATTAGGGCGTCGGGCAACTTTCGTCTTTGGAACAGTTGCGACAGCCGCATTTTTACCAGTCATTATTTTCTACAATACACCAGGCAATATTGCGTACCTGTTGATTACCTTCGGTTTCCTTTATGGAATTCCTTATGGTGTAAATGCAACCTATATGGCGGAAACCTTCTCGACCGATGTACGTGGTACAGCCATTGGCGGTGCCTATAACATGGGACGTTTAGGGGCTGCGATTGCACCTGCGACTATCGGAATTATTGCTGCAGGTGGTTCATTCACCATGGCATTTATCGTGATGGGTGCAGCTTACTTTATTGCCGGTGTGATTCCAGGATTCTTTATCCGGGAACGTCAGTATGACCCGCAGCAATCTTCATTAGTGAAGGCTACCAATACGGAAGAGAAAACACCGAGTAGTGTCGCAGTAACCAACAAAACCATTACCGCTAAATAATAAAAATAGCCGGCAGAGTTCTCTGCTGGCTTTTGGAGTAGAGCATGGGTGCATTGCAAGGAATTCGAGTACTAGATTTAAGCCGTGTACTGGCAGGTCCATGGTGTGGGCAGATTCTGGCAGATCTGGGTGCGGAAGTCATTAAAATAGAACGTCCAAAAGTCGGGGATGATACCCGTATGTGGGGACCGCCATGGATGCTAGATAATCAAGGTACTGTAACCCGCGAATCGGGTTATTACCAATCTGCCAATCGCAACAAATATTCAGTCGCTATCGATATTGCGAGTGATGCAGGACAGGAATTGATTCGAGAAATTGCCAAAACTGCAGATGTGGTCATTGAAAACTATAAAGCCGGTTCATTGGAAAAATACGGCTTGGATTATGCATCTTTAAATAAGATTAATCCTAACTTGGTCTATTGTTCGATTACCGGCTTTGGTCAAACTGGACCACGTGCTGCAGAACCAGGTTATGATTTTATTATTCAAGGTATGTCAGGATTAATGAGCATCACCGGTGAAAAAGATGAACTCCCGGGTGGCGGTGCACAAAAAGTCGGGGTAGCCGTGGTCGATATTCAAACCGGCTTGTATGCCACAGTGGCTATTCAGGCTGCGTTACTGGCACGCCAGCATACTGGCCGTGGACAATATATTGATTTATCTTTATTAGATGTTCAGGTAGCTGCACTGGCCAATCAGGGGATGAATTATCTCACCACCGGCGTATCTCCAAAGCGTATGGGAAATAATCATCCTAACATCGTGCCGTATCAAACCTTTAAGGCTAAAGATAAAGAATTTATTATTGCTTGTGGCAATGACAAGCAGTTTAAAGATTTGTGCATCGCTATTGGATTGCCTGAATTATTGGAGGAGAAAAAATTCCAGCGTAATCAGGATCGGGTTAAGCATCGTGATGAATTGATTCCATTACTGTCTGAGTATTTTTTAGCTAAAAATGCACAAGACTGGGTAGCGGCCATTCATGCAGTAAAAGTGCCGGTCGGGGTGATTAATTCAATTGAAGATGCATTGAATGAACCACAAATTAAATCGCGTGACATGGTGGTGGATGTTGCACATCCGTTAAATGATCAGTTTAAAATGATTGGCTCACCGATCAAGTTATCCGATACACCGGTTGAATATAAGCACGCTGCGCCGCAATTGGGTGAACATACTGGAAAAATTTTATCGCAATTTAAAACGCGAGAAGAACTGGAGGTATTATGGGCGAAAGGCATTATTGAGGGTTCAATCAATAGTGCATTAAGTGATTCGGTTGCCTGAAATTGTGTTCCCATAGATGATAAAGGCTGAGAAGCATCATTTGGCATCATATTTAAGCCAAATGGAGAGTAAAAATGACTCTCCATTTCTTCATTCGTGGACAGTTGAATAAAATAACTATAGTCCTAAAACGACTTGATCTCACTACATGCGACTTTTGATCAGGGAAATGAATCTCTGTGAATTCTAAGGCGGAAAGAGCATCTGGGTCCGGCAAGAGCGACTGAAGCCCCTCAAGCGACGGTATCTGGCCCAACAGACAACAGCCAAACTCATGACAAGCCGGTGAGGCGTCTTCAAGTGTTAACAGTTTGGTCATGGAGGACGGAAGAGAATCAGGCATGCTCTGTCCTCCAGAACATGGAAGAATTCATTTGCGGATGGTTTAACGCTTCACATTTGGCTTGAAGTACAGAAAGTTTGAGACAATAGGCATCATCAATTTGCTGCTGGCGATAGTTGAGCTGATTGCGTGAACACCCCAGGATCTTTTGCCAGCAGCTTCATAGAGAGGCTGGTACGGGGGCTTGTCATATAGACGACAGTTCAGATCATACAGATAGGTCCTGCTCAGATGCCGGTTAAACAGCATCAGTAACCGGTTGGGACAGATCTGATCGATATTGATTTTGGACTGGTGCAATGTGGTGATGAATGCTTTGGAAAGCTGAAAATGGATCTCCTCACTATCGAGTTTTTCAGCCCTAGCCAGCAGTTTTTTTTGGGTAGCTGTAAATGACCGGGTGGCCTGCGGAGGGGTGAATAAGGAGGGCATTGCCTGGCTCACTTCACTCATACACAGATCAAGGCCTTGTATGATTTTCATCAACTGATCTTCTTTCTCGGGTGTTTTTAGTTTCATAGAGGGGTCTTATTATTTTTATAGCTGTCTCTATGATAAAAGTTAAAAGTACGTTGTGATCGCCTGATCATAAACTTGGGAATACGTGGAGGGTTTTTGTTGGAAATATTACGTTTTTAAAAGATAAGAAAGAATGATTTAAAATAGTGAGTGTTAGATAGTTTCTTGAAAATTCAATATTTTTACCAATAGAAATCTCTTTGGTTTTTAGCCATCTTGTATTATTTTCTTTTGTACACTGGCTGCATCCTGATTGCGCATTCCTAATTTATGACAACTATCGAATACTACAATAATCATGTATCACAATTCGTTGAAAATACATTCCATATTGATATGGAAAGCCTATATCGACCATTTCTAGCGCTGTTACCAGAATCTGCACATATCCTTGATTTAGGTTGTGGATCGGGTCGAGACACGTTGGCATTTAAAAATAAAGGCTACAAGGTTGAAGCGATTGATTATTCCGAAGCGTTGGTTGAGCAAGCTACGGCGCTAACCGGAATTCAAGTTCGGCATGAAAGTTTTTATGAACTCAATGCATCCAATCAATATGATGGTATTTGGGCATGTGCATCATTACTCCATTGTGAGCGGGATAAGTTACTGGATGTGTTACACAGAATATATGGTGCATTACGCTGTACTGGTGTCTGCTATATGTCTTTTAAATATGGCACATCAGATCGAGAAAAAGATGGCAGAGTATTTACGGATTTAAATGAAGATCAAGCTAAAGAATTATTAGACCAGTTACAAGGTATTAAAATATTAAAACAATGGATCACAGTGGATAAACGTCCTGATCGTTGTGAAGAATGGCTGAATATACTTTGGAAGAAAAATGATTAATTCCATCCCTACAGCGCAAGCGCAACTTAAGTTTCTTAAAAATATTCAGCTCATCCTGCAGTCGGGTAGCTTTAGCAGTACGTATAAGTTTGCATTACTCATTAGCTTGAGTCGATTGGTGATTGAAAAGGGGGAGGATAGTGGAGAGCAATTGGCACTTGAGTACAGTGATATTGCCGAGAAGTTTATAGAGTTATATTGGAAACAGGCAGTACCATATAACTTCAATGACGAAGGTCAGCTCATCTTAAATCAGAATAATGGTAAGCAAGCAGCGATTGTCAATCAAATCATTGGGCTTCGGCAGATTTATTCATCACTTGGCTTATTGAGACGAGATTCAGTTATTTGGACTAAGTTGATAAAAGATGTTACACGCACTGTTAAAGACATGCCTGTGCGTTATCTGCAAAATATCAATGGTCAAAATTTTGAGTTTTTATATCAGTTAGCCCAATCCAAGCAACAGCTAACTTTATTACCCCAAGTCATGTTTTGCTTACGGCAGTTTAGTGAAATTATTGAAGAGCTATGTCAAAAGCGATGGATTGATTACATTCGAAAAAACAGTACGAATGCACCTATCTTAAATAGGCTCCCGAACCTTGAACAGTTTATGTTTGAGCCGAGTCGGAACCAATTGAATGCGGTGGCGAATGTTTTGGTCGAACTGCAAGATTGTAAGTGTTTTTACTGTAATAACCCGATGAAAAAAGGTCAGTATGCTGTTGATCACTTTATTCCTTGGTCGATGTATCCATCTGATACGGGGCATAATTTCGTATTGGCTGATGCAAACTGTAATTCAAGGAAAAGTAATGCTCTAGCCTCTGAAGAGTTTTTGTATAAATGGCGAGAGAGGAATGAAGCGCAGAATCTGATTATTGTAGATCGAATTTCTGTACTTGGGTTCCTGACAGACAAAGAACGATCGCATAAGGTTGCGGAGTGGGCATATGCTCAGGGGAAAGAAAACAATTATTTGGTATGGGATGGGGGTAAAAATATACAGATATATCACAGTAGTTCATAAAGCCTAACTATACTTAAAGACCGAATTTGTTTTAATAAAGAGATAGATTTGATTTATGTTTAAGAAAAATTTAATCAACTGACAAAGGTGTAAAGCAGAATAGCTGAGGATAAAGTATGGTAGATATCGTTGATGTTTCTACCCGAAGTCGTATGATGGCGGGTATAAAAGGCCGGAATACAAAACCTGAGATACTCATCCGTAAGTTACTACATAAAAAAGGATTTCGTTTTCGTCTTCATGTAAAGGATCTACCAGGTAAACCCGATATCGTTCTGCCTAAATATAAGGCTGTTATTTTTGTAAATGGATGTTTTTGGCATGGTCATACGGGTTGCCATCTTTTTAAATTGCCCGCTACCAGAACTGAATTCTGGCAGGAAAAAATAACTCGTAACCAAGCTAATGACAGTAAATCAATAAATTTGTTATTAGAGAATAACTGGAGAGTAGCTGTTTTATGGGAATGTAGTATTAGAGGTGCAACTAAAGATCCAGATAAGGTAATTAATCTTATTTCCGAATGGTTACGTGGTGAGAGTTCTTTTATTGAAATAGCTTAAGTTTTCTTTTAGGACTGGTGGTCACGCAAAAAGTCCGATGCTCACTCAGTTATGACTGAACATCGGACTTTAAATTTTACAAATTATGATAATGTTTTTTTAACAATGAAAACACAATTGTACTGATCTGCCGTGCTAAGAAGGGAGGTACAGCATTTCCAACCTGCGTATACTGATTTGTGCGGTTTCCTTCAAATATATAATTGTCGGGGAATGTTTGTAATCTTGCGGCTTCCCTTACAGTGAGACTTCGACACTGCTTTGGATCATAATGAATGAAATAATGACCATCTTTTGAAATATGGCTTGTTATTGTAGTGGCTTCCTTATGAGCAAGCTGCACACGAAAACGGTCATTATAAGACCCAGAATTCCAGTTCTGGTGTTGCGGAGCAAGCGTAGTCGGGAAATTTTCAGCTTTAGGTGAGAACCCTCTCTGTTCACCATATAATGCACAAAAACTGTATCTGAGCAGATCTGACTCCATATGTCCTCTTGTCTCATGATTGAGAACTAGATTTAGTTCAGGATCAAGAATCCATGTCCTCAAATGATCTGGCAACTGGTTCGATGATTTATATTTATGAACAGTTTCTTTTCTTTTTAAATCTTTATATGGTTGGAGATCTGTTTTATTAACATTAACACCAATATTATTTAATTTGCTTAATGTTTCGGCATTACTTGATACAACTTGTTGCCAAGAGTAATAAGAATCAACTTGTTTGGATAATCCGCTTCGTAGTTTTGGTAAATCGCCAATAGCTTCTTTAACTGAAACTTTAGGATAAATATTTCTATCCAAGATATCAGGTATCTGTTGAATATCCTCCCTCACGCCAAGCAGAATAACTCGGTGTCGAGCTTGAGGAATCCCGAATTCTTCGGATTTAATCAGGTAGTTCAGCTTGTCTGGAATAGAGCTATCTGCATCATCAGTTTTTTCCACAAGGGAATATATTCGGTATGAAGGGCAAGCTTGGGATCCTGTAATCTCTGAAGGATTCTGCAGGTCTTTAAGAATTTGAGGAAATATTAATTGATTCTCAATTTTTGCAGTAAGAATCCCTCTCACATTTTCCATGACAAAAATATCAGGTTTTGCAATTGATAAAACCTTTAAATATTCTTTATAAAGGAAGTGGCGGTGATCTTCTTCAGCAACATAGTTTTTATTGCCGGCATTTCTAGAGCGTCCAGCTAAACTATAGGCTTGGCAAGGGGGACCTCCGATTAAAATTTTAGGTCCGTAATGATTTTCTGTTAGCTCTTTTACTTTAGCATGAATGTGGTCATTATCTTTACCTAATTCAGAAGGACCATTCAAGGTTTCCTGAAAAGCTGATTCATAAATTTCTTTATATGATTCAAAAAGTTCTGCTCTGGTAAGTTTGCCATTTAAATATTGATAGTAACCATCTAGACAGCCTTTTTGCTTTGCAAGTCTGTAAAATGCTCTTGTAGTTAGTGTCATATGAGCATGTGGATCTTTTTCAACAGACATGCCTATTTTAAAAGGATGCTTATTATTATCTATGTAAGAGGCGAATCCTTCGCCGAGTCCACCTGGCCCAGAGAATAGATCAATTACTAAAATATCATTATCTTTCATAGTAGCCTGATAACTTAAAAAACACATGCATAATACCAGGTCCTGTCAATCGCACAAGACTTAAAAAACTTGATAGGTAAAATTAAATAAAGCCTTGTAATTAAAATGATAACAGTTTGCTTTTCAATAGTAGTAAATTTTTATACTATTTAGTCTAGAATTTCCCTTTTTTTTGATTATTTTTCAACTATTTTGATGCTATATTAATACTATATTTTAGAAGAACCTAACTTACTAGCATCTAAAAACAACTGATGGTCTAAATTGTACCTTCCGGGATTATTATGCAAATCTCATATAAGACTAAGACTTTAAGTCCTTTACTAAAAGCTGCTATTAAAGCTGGTGCTTTAGATGCTGTAAAATTACAAATTGAAAGAGGGGCTCAATTAAATGCGGTAGATTCAGCGGGCCTTTCGCCTTTAATGTTAGCTGCAATTTTCAAACGATCAGATATTTTCCAGTATTTGATCGAAGCAGGAGCATCTTTAGGATTGATAGATTCGAAAGGAATGTCGGCTATTGATTATGCGGAAGAAAGTTGTGTTGAAAAAATAAAGGAAATCATATCAGCGATACCGAATAAGACGATAGATGCCACCAATGAACTGAGTCTTCTTGGTGAGGCAATCTCTGAGAAAATTATAGATCAATCTACTGAATCTGAGATTGATAAAGAAAAAGTTGGTTTTAATAAGACAAATATTGAGCCCATAGATATTAATGAAATAGAAAAAGAACAAAATTTAATACAGGATGTTGACTTTCATTTAGTAGATTTTAATTTTGAGTTAGATGAAGATTTATCTCCTGATTCGGGCTGGGCTTCAGATACGTCTGACTTCTGGCGTAGTGATGAAGAAATTGAGATCCCCGAGAATGACTTGGCTTGCTTGGTGGAAGCTGAAAACATTTATAATAAAATAGTTAGTCATCAAATTCTTGATATAGATACGATTGACTGGTCAGATATTGAAATTGATTTACCTGTTAATCAAGAAAGAACAATAAATATAAAAGACGAATTTTCTCATTTATATTATTTGTTAATTCAAAGTGCCACCAAAGGAATGGTTTCATATAACCAAGTATTACAAGCTATTAAGATTGATATTGGTGAGACATATATAGATACAGTACTACCAGTCATTCTAAATATGTTTGGTGATTTAGGTATTTTGATAGAAGACTTTAAGCCGTTCGAAGCTAATTATGAAGATGATGGTATTAATCCATCAGATAGCCTTATTGAAGATAGTTTAATTAACTTGAATTATGAACTGGAAGGCAATCTTTTTTCATTAAATATTTATTTTTCACAAATCCAAAAATTTGAATTAATTGATCGAGATGAGGAGGAAAGAATTGGCCTGCAAATGAATATTGCTTTGTTGGTCCTTGCCAAGAATATTGCTAATTTACCTGCTCATTATTGGTCAATAGTAGTTGATATATTTGAAAATTTCTCTAAAAAAGAAGAAAATCAACTGATTGTTGAAGAAAGTGAAGTTGATGAGGAAACATGTGTTAGTGATGAAATTAAAAATAATGAAACAAGTGAAATTGATAACGGAAATAGTTTAGAAACAAAAGAAAATAATGAGACTTTAAATTTTTGGGATATTGTAATTCAGTTAAGGGAGAACCATAAATTTTATGAAAGTAATCAATATATTCCACGCCCTAAACTTAAAAATTTAGAAAAATTATTAAGAACTGTAGAAGAAGATTTTATTAATATTAATGCTAAAGAAATTATTCATCCTATCACTAAGTATAAAAAATCTCGTGAAAAATTAATCAAGGCAAATTTTCGATTAGTAAATTATTATGCAAAAAAATATTCGTTGTCCGGTTTACCTTTAGAGGATCTTATTCAGGAAGGTAATATAGGGCTATTGAGTGCAGTTGATCGTTATGATTATCAATTGGGTTATAAATTTTCAACATATGCAACTTGGTGGATAAAACAATCAATTACTAGAGCGATAGCTAATACTAATCGCTTGATTCGATTACCTGTACATATGTATGAATTAGTCAGTTCTGTTGAAATCGCAAGGAAGGTTCTGGAAGAAGAAGGTTTACCAGTTACTATTTCATCACTGGCACATAAAGCAGGATGTTCAGAGCTGAACGTTAGAAAGGCAATGAGTGCTAATTGTTCAGTAGTATTTTTTGATGATATCTCATATGAAGAGAATGAAATAATTAGCCCATTTTCGGGGCCTGAAGATGCGATCTTGGCAGCTGACTTGAAAGGAGCAATTTATAAACAGTTGGCTGAATTAGATGAGCGTCAAGCTAAAATCATAGAACTAAGATTTGGTCTTAGAGATGATAACGACCTTACTCTTGAAGAAGTTGGTAGCCAATTTAATGTTACCCGAGAGCGTATCAGACAAATTGAAGCAAAAGCTTTAAAAAAATTAAGACACATTTCACGTTCTGAATATTTGGAACCTTTTATTACGTTCGTAAAAGAAGATTTGAAAGAAGAAGAGAGTACGAAGGAAGTAAGTAATGCATAGCCATATTAAATCTCGTAATGCCCCCCCACAAGCAAGTGCAATGATCGAAGCTTTAAGAGGGTTGGGCTATAACACAGCGACTGCATTGGCTGACATTATTGATAACAGTATTAGTGCTGAGGCAAATAATATTGATCTACTTTTTAACTGGGATGGTCAAAAGAGTCGTGTCATTGTTTTGGACAATGGTAATGGCATGAATGCTGAAGAAATTGATAAGGCAATGAGACTAGGAGGGAGAAGTCCATTAGAACAAAGGGATGCCAAGGATCTGGGGCGTTTTGGTTTGGGGCTTAAGACCGCTTCATTTTCTCAATGTAGAAAATTGACTGTAATATCTTGTGGTAAGGATGGCACCCATAGTCTCAGATGGGATTTAGATGTCTTAGCCAGTCAACAGGATGGGGGGTGGCATTTATTGGAAGGCCCATTTCTAGAACTTGAGGATTTAACTAAAGATCTAAATCATGTTGGTCACGGAACAATGGTAATTTGGGAGGAGCTAGATAGAATTGTATCTTCAAAATTTACCATTGATGACTGGTTAAATCTTATAGATCAGATTGAATCCCATTTATCTATGGTATTCCACCGTTATCTGGAAAATAAAGAAAAAATTACTATCCGGATAAATGGAAAAGCAATTAAACCTTGGGACCCTTTTTTGTCAGGACATCCATCAAAACCATGGAATTCACCAGTTCAGCCTTTTAAAAATACGCAGATTAAAATTGAATGTCATGTATTACCCCATAAGGATCGTTTAACTACGCAAGAGTTGAAAGCAGCAGAGGGACCAAATGGATGGATAGCTCAACAGGGTTTTTATGTTTATCGCAATGAACGATTAATAGTGGCAGGTAGCTGGTTAGGTCTTAAGTCTTCAGATTCCCAAAGAAAAGCTTGGGTAAAGGATGAAATTCATAAGCTGGCGAGAATAAGACTGGATATCCCCAATACAATGGATAAAGAGTGGGAAATTGATATTCGAAAAGCTGTTGCACGACCACCAGTCTATTTGCGCAAATGGTTGGCTAGTCATGCTGAAGATACGAGAAATAGGGCACGCAAAGTTTTTATTTATCGTGGACAAATTACTAAAACTAAGATTGATAAGGTTGAGGTTAAGCAAGCTTGGAAGGCTGAACATTCAAAGAGTGGAATGCGGTATAAGATAGATTTAGATCATCCAATTATTAACTCTGTATTAAATAATTCTGGAAATCTGCTTCCAGAATTAAAACTTATGTTAAGAGTGATCGAGGAAACAGTACCAATTCAAAGAATTTGGCTAGATACTGCAGAAAATAAAGAAGCACCATTAACAGGATTTTCAGGAGAATCATCAGAAGAAATTTTAGATATTCTAAAAACTGTATATCACAATATGGTGCAAATAAAGGGGTTTTCTCCTGAAGAAGCTAAAATGAATTTGCGAACTACTGAGCCATTTAATAATTATCCAGATCTAATTTGCACTTTATAAGAGTAATGTTTTTTTAGGACAAAAACGGAATGCCAAATATATTTAGAGAGAATGAACACCAAGTTATTCAAATTGTTCAGACACTTTTGCACAATACACCAGATAAAACCCAAATTACTATACAAGTCCTTAATGAGAAAATAGATTTAGCGATCTTATTAGATCCTAAATACAAAGATAATCTTGATAGAGAGTATGTGATTGAAGAGCTTATTCGGCGTTATAGCGTTTGGATAGGACAAGACAATATATTAATCAATGAAAGTGGCCATATTCCCTGGTTAACGAATGAAAGAAAAAAAGAGTGGAAATATTGGCATCGCTATAAGCAATGGCAAGATAAAAAGTTGCCTTGGGTTGCTTTAAAAGCATTAGATGATTCTACAGATAGAATTCTAGGATTATTAGAAGATCCTGAAAGAACTGACCCTTGGGATAGACGAGGATTAGTGGTAGGGCATGTGCAGTCTGGAAAAACAGGTAATTTTACCGGTTTAATTTGTAAAGCTGCTGATGCTGGTTATAAAATTATAATTGTTCTGGCAGGTATGCATAATAACCTGCGATCTCAAACCCAGATGCGTTTAGATGAAGGTTTTTTGGGTTATGAAACACATCCTGATCCAGATAAAATTAGAATTATTGGTGTGGGTAATATTGATTCTGGAGTTTTAAGGCCAAACTATGTAACCAATCGAACTGATAAGGGAGATTTTAGTCAAAATTTAGCGAAAGTAGCTGGTATTAGTCCTGAACAACGGCCTTGGTTATTTGTAGTTAAAAAAAATAAAACAGTATTACAAAGATTACATAAATGGATTCATGACCATGTAGCTACTACTACTGATTATGAGTCAGGGCGAAAGATTGTTACTAATTTCCCTTTACTTGTTATTGATGATGAGGCTGACCATGCTTCAGTTGATACAGGAGAACAAGGATTTGATGAGGGGGTGCCTGATGAAAATTATCAACCAAAAGCAATTAATAGTCTTATCAGGCAGATACTTCATCTATTTTCTCGTAAAGCATATATTGGGTATACAGCAACACCATTTGCAAACATTTATATTCATGAGCAAGCTGAAACAAAGCATGAAGGAAAAGATCTCTTTCCTGAATCTTTTATCATAAATTTGGCTGCTCCATCAAACTACATAGGGCCTTCTAGAGTATTTGGAGTAAATGAGGGAGAAAATAAAAGAAAGGACCAGTTACCAATTATTCATGAAGTAGATGACCATAATACTGACGAGGGCAAAGCTGGGTGGATGCCGACAAATCATAAGAGTGGTCATAAACCTTATCATGAATCAGAATTTGGTATTCCTTTATCACTTGTTCAAGCAATTGACTCTTTCATTCTTGCATGTACAGTCCGTCAACTTCGTAAACAGGGAGATGAACATTCTTCAATGTTAATCCATGTAACTCGTTTTAACGCAGTTCAGACGGAGGTATTTGAAAAAGTAGACGAATATGTAAAAAAAATAAGTCAAAGAATAATAAGAGGTATTGATAATCAGGATGTTTTATCTAGATTGAAATACTTATGGGAAGATGACTTTATACCTACCAATATAAGAATGAATGAGGAAGTTCCAGATTTATGCTCCGAATCATTACCAACATGGGAAGCTGTAGAGCAACTTTTACCTGAGATAATGGAACAAATAAATGTAAGAATGATTAATGGTACAGCTAAAGATGCTCTTGATTATGCAGATAGTGTAGGCGGTTTAAAAGTCATTGCTATCGGAGGAGATAAATTAGCACGTGGACTCACACTTGAAGGGCTATGTGTTAGTTATTTTTTACGTGCATCAAAAATGTATGACACATTAATGCAAATGGGAAGATGGTTTGGATATCGCGCAGGGTATCTCGACCTGTGTAGGCTTTATACTACAACAGACTTAGTAAAATGGTTTCAACATATTGCAGATGCTTCGCTTGAATTAAGAGAAGAATTTAATTTAATGATTGATAGTGGTGGAACTCCAAGAGATTATGGTTTAAAAGTCCAATCACATTCTGTATTACTGGTTACCTCTCCTGTTAAAATGAGAAATGGAAAAAAATTACTTTTATCTTTTAGTAATTCACTAAATGAAACTGTTAGTTTTTATCATGATAAAGAAATATTGGAAAAGAATTTTAATAGTTTAAAGTATTTGGTTAATAAACTGCCTAAACCAAGTGCAATACCATCACGTAAGGGTAATACATCAGAGAATAGTAATTTAAATATTGAGCGTCATTATTATTGGGAAAATATATCCTATACATATGTTATTAATTTCCTTGAACAATATACAACTCATAAAGAATCTTATAAAGTAAATAATGTATTGCTTAAAAACTTTATTGAAAAAATGGTTAAGAAAGGGGAGTTAACTTCATGGAATATAGTGTTGAAAAGTGGTGGTCTATTAGATAGACCCGTTAATATATCTGAATCAATTACTGTCTACAGAGCAGAACGTGCCATCAATGGTCGTCATAATGATAGATATGCCATTCGTAAATTACTTTCATCAAGTGATGAGTGCATTCCTTTGAGCAACCAAGAATGGGAAGAAGCACTGCGACTTACAATTGAAAATGCAAAAAAAAATCCAGATAAAGATAAAAAAACTCCAACAGTACCTAATGGTATTAGCACTCGAATCGTGAGAGGTAAAGGTATTGAAAATATTAGTAATGGCAGGCCTGAAGAAGGATTATTAATAATTTATTTACCTGAAGATCCCAATAATTTATATCCTAACTCAGATATACCATTTGTAGGGTTTGGATTAAGTTTCCCATTTAGCCATTTAGATGAAAAGGTAGAATATATAGTAAATAATACTGAATGGGAGATGAATTATGATTCCTCCATTTGAGCAGCAAATTTCCACCTCATGGAAAGCATTATCTAAAATTAATAACCAAACAGGATGGGTCTCTATACCTATATATAACTGCAGCAATTGGTCAATTGCTGTAGGCTATAATCTTTCGAGTTATGAGCAGGCAATTTTTTTTAAGATTAATTATTCTAAGAGTTATTTTAATAAATTCAATTTGCCAATGACCCAAGGTTTCAAGGTTCAACAACTTAAAGATGAAGTAGGAACAGGGATTGCATTAATACGCCAAGTAGAAGGAGATTTAGATTTATTTACAAAAATTTCTGTTGATGTGTGTAATACAATAATCCAGCACCAATCAGTAAGTGATAATAAATTGGTATCTGTAGTTCTTAATAGAATTAATGCTTGGCTTTCGTTTATGACTAAAGGCTCTGAAATCCTTTCCCAAGAAGCAGAGCTTGGATTGGTAGGGGAATTAGAAACTTTGCGTAGTTTAATTTCATTAAATATACCCATAAATGAAGTATTAAATTCATGGAAAGGTCCTTTAGATGGGTTAAAGGATTTCGAAATAGGTCATGGTGCTATAGAAGTTAAAAGTACCTTATCTAATAAAGGATTTATAGGAAAAATAAATTCACTAGAACAATTAGATGATAGCGAAAAATCACCATTATTTTTAAGCGGTTATTGTTTTTCTATAGATTCATCAGGTAAAACACTAACTGAGCGAATTAATTTAGTCCGTGAACAATTAAGGGATTATCCAGCTGAACTTTCAAAGTTTAATAACTTGTTGTTGAGAATTGGATATCTGGAAAGTGAGAAAGAAAACTATATCCGTAAATTTAAAACAGAGAATGTATTCTTTTGGTTAGTCGATGAAAATTTTCCAAGATTAGTACCTGGAAATATTGCTGTAAATATAAGACAAGCCAAATATGAAATAGATTTAACACCCTTTATACATCGGTCTATCGATTTAAATTTAGTTCTTCAGAAATTAGGAATTGGAAATAGTGGAATTAATTGATTTTTTAAAAAGTATTCAGAATGATGTGCAAAGTGAAATTTCTACACGTGAGGAGTCGGGTGAGCAGAATTTATATTCAGAGCTCATTTTTACAGAAATAGTTACTCAGCATTTGTCAGAAATCGGAATGACTTTCGAGCCTGAGGTTTGTCGCTATCATGCACAGATACATCCTATTGGTATCCTTAGGTTAAGTGGTTATTCAATTTCTGAGGAAGCAGACCAACTAGATTTATATGTTACTGAATATAGTGGTAATAACGAATTGGAAAGTATTCCTGATTCAGACGTTAAGATGGCAGCTGAACGTTGTTTAAAGTTTTTAAAATATTGTGTGGAAAAAAAACTATCGTCAAAAATGGACGAGTCTCATGAAGCATATCCGTTAGTTCGTACGATAGAAGAGGGCTATTCACAATTTGATCAGATAAGAATTTATGTATTAACGGATAGGGTGGCAAAAACTCGTCAATTTCAAAGTAGGGAAATACAAGGTAAAACAATCAAACTTGAAGTTATTGATATATCTAGGCTGTTTAACCATTTACAAGAAGGCAAGCCTAGGGATGAGCTTATTGTAAATTTTGAACAGGTTTCTGGCAGTCCGCTTCCTTGTGTTTGGGTTCCAAATGAGCATGGTGAGTATGATTATGCAATGACTGTAATTCCAGGAGAGGCTTTAAGATATGTATATGAAAAATATGGACCACGTATTCTAGAGGCAAATGTTAGATCTTTTTTAAGTCAGACCGGAAAAGTAAATAAGGGTATTCGTGATACTTTAATAGACCAGCCAGAACGTTTTATGGCTTACAACAATGGTGTGGTAATTATTGCAGATGAAGCACATCTAGGCAGATTAGAAAATGGTGGCATTGGTATCTCTTGGTTAAAAGGAATGCAAATCGTAAATGGAGGACAAACGACAGCTTCCATGTTCTTTACCAAGAAAAAAAATCCAGCAGTTAACCTGAAAGCTGTGCATGTACCTGCGAAAATCATTGTTTTAAGAAAAACAGATCCCTTAGAAGAAGAGCAACTGATTTCAGATATTTCGCGCTATGCGAATAGCCAAAATGCAGTAAAGCAATCAGATCTTTCAGCGAATAAACCTTATCATATTAATCTTGAAAAGTTAGCACTATCAACCTATTGCCCCGATGGTGTAAGTAGATGGTTCTATGAAAGAGCTGGAGGAAGCTACAAAGTAATGCTTGAGCGTGAGGGAAAAACTCCAGCTGGTATTAAACGTATACAGGAACTTATCCCTACTAGCAGAAAAATTACTAAAACTGAATTAGCCAAATATGTTTGTGCATGGGAAAAAAGGCCTGATCTGGTGAGTTTAGGGGGGCAAAAGAACTTTACTGCATTTATGAATATGATCCAGTCAACCGATGAGGATAAGCAGTTACAATTTGATGTCATCTATTATAAAAATATTATTGCTCAAACCATCATATTCAAAACTGCACAGAAAGTTATCAGGTCAAAATTTCCAGCTTTCCAAGCTAATATAACTGCATATACAGTGGCAATTGTTTCTCAAAAAATCGGAAGTCGTATTAACTTTCAAAAAATCTGGTTAAATCAAAAGCTTTCTGAAGGGCTTGTTAAACAGATTCTGATTTGGTCAGAGGAAGTGAATAAATACCTGCATGAAACTGCCAAAGGGAAGATGATTTCTGAGTGGGCGAAGAAAAATGAATGCTGGGAATTATTATCTCAATATGAATATTCAGAAAATAATCCTGACATTGAGGAGCTAAAGTAACCTAATTTTAATAGTTAAAATTAAATTCTTTAGGTCTCTTTTTTGACTGTCTTTGTGAGATGAATGGTAAGCGTCCGCTGAATCCCATGCCTATTTTTTAATTTTGGTCGGATTTCCAGCGGTGTGGCAGTAATTCTTCTATTTGGGT
>NZ_LSZI01000011.1:0-1700 GCF_001647535.1 Acinetobacter sp. SFA
GCTTACAAAAATAAAGCCCCGGTAGTTGGCAATACGTCCTTGTTTTAAGCCACGTGTCGATTTATCAAAGTCCGGTGCATATTCACCTGGCGCTTTAACTTTCACCAAACGACCATCTGATTTATAACACCATGCGTGGAAGGGACAGGTAAAGGTAGATTGATTGCCTTTTGCTACACGGGTCAGGGTTGCACCACGGTGTTCACAGGCATTCACTAAGGCATGTAATTCACCTTTGCCATCGCGGCTGACAATAATCGGTTGACGGCCAATTTGTACGGTGACAAAGTCATGATTGTTGGGGATTTCACTTTCATGGCAGGCATAAATCCAGACTTTCTCAAAAATATGCTGCATTTCCAATTCAAAAAGGTCTTGTTCAGTAAACATGTCACGCGCAATACGAAACACGCCATCTTGAGGACGGAAATCGACACAACTTTCGACAAAATTTTGCCACTCAATATTGGTTTTTGAGCTCATTTTACCCCTCCATTCAATCAATTGCTTTTTCTCGATTGAACAGGGATACGCCACTTCACTCTATCCGATTTCTTCTAATCTTTATCCAATTTCCAAGTCATTCACTTAAATTCTAGTATTTATAAAAATGCTCATTCACTTATCCAGAAAATGGATAATCTTAGGCAAAAATATGGATGTTTAAAATTCTATATATAGACTATACCTTATCGATATGTTTTTAAAATTCAATAAGTTGATATGTATATTTATTACATGATGAGGATATAAAATGACAAAGCGTACTTTGGGAAAGACAGGTTTAGAAATCGCACCGGTTGTCTTCGGTGGCAACGTATTTGGCTGGACCATAGATCAACAGCAAAGCTTTAAGGTACTTGATGCTTTTATAGATCATGGTTTTAATGCGATTGATACTGCAGATTTTTATTCGATCTGGGCAGCAGGCAATCAAGGTGGCGAGTCTGAAAGTATTATAGGAGAATGGCTAAAACAAAAACCAGGGAAACGCGATGATATAGTCCTTTTTACTAAAAGTCGGTCTGGATATGGGGATTTCAGGACATCAAGGCTTATCTAAACGCTGGATTATGCAAGCGGTGGAAGATTCACTTAAGCGCCTGAATACTGACTACATTGATTTATATTTTGCCCATTGGCCAGATGAAAATACACCTTATGAAGAAACCTTAGCTGCTTTTGACCAGCTCAAACAGCAAGGAAAAATTCGTGCTTATGGAACCTCTAATTTAGATGCGACCCAATTACAGCAATCGATCGATGCCGCAAAACAGATTAATGTGCCGCATTATCAAGTACTCCAACCGGAATATAATCTCTATGACCGCCAAGGTTTTGAAGAGCAGCTCAAACCGATTTGTCTTGAACATGAGATTGGTGTAGTAAGCTATTACAGTCTTGCGAGCGGTTTCCTCTCCGGTAAATACCGTAATTTAGAACAGATCAAAAGTAGTAAACGTGCAGACAGTTTAGGCAAATATTTTACAGCGCGAGGTGAACGTATTTTAAATGCGCTTGATATTGTCGCTGAACAGCATCATGTCCAACCTGCAGATGTTGCTTTGGCTTGGATTTTAACTCGAGAAGGGATTACCGCACCAATTGCCAGTGCAACGACTGAATAGCCACCGATTTTGTAGACACTCTTTAGTTAGATAAAATGGCTAATTAACGAGGTGTTTATGAGCAGTAGCAAA